>JAISKQ010000003.1 GCA_031260865.1 Prevotella sp. | reverse complement strand
TTTTCTCTTAACTTCAACTGCCATTTCCAAGCCGATTCCATCGTGTCGTCAATGTTTTCTTTTGCAGTCCAGCCAAGTACGGTGTTTGCATGTTTTGGTTCCGCCCATATTTTTTCAATATCTCCTTCGCGGCGACCTACAATCTTGTAATTGACCTTTGCTCCCGATACTTTCTCAAACACGCTTATCAGCTCAAGCACAGAAACCCCGCGTCCTGTTCCCAGATTGAAAATCTCCACTTTATCGGCGGATTTGTTTCCAACCATACGGTCGATGGCGACAACATGCGCTTTGGCAAGGTCTACCACATTGATAAAGTCGCGGATACATGAGCCGTCAGGCGTATTGTAATCATCGCCGAACACGCTTAATTGCTCGCGTACGCCAATGGCTGTTTGTGTGATGTACGGAACCAGATTTTGAGGAACGCCATTCGGCAGTTCTCCTATTTCAGCGGAAGGATGCGCCCCAATCGGATTGAAGTAACGAAGGATGATACTCTTCACGTCAACTCCCGAACGAACCGTGTCTTTGATAATTTCTTCATTGATTTGTTTCGTATTTCCATAAGGCGATTCTGCCGGTTTTATAGGAGCGGTTTCATCGATCGGATTTTCGTCAGGCTCACCGTAAACGGTACATGATGAGGAAAATACAATGTTTTTGACGCCAAACTGAGGCATTAAATCAAGCAGGTTGATTAAAGAGTTCAGATTGTTTCTGTAATAGAGCAATGGTTTTTGTACCGATTCGCCAACCGCTTTACTTGCCGCGAAGTGGATAATTCCCTTAATGTCGGGATGAGTTGTGAATAGCTTTTTCAATCCATCCAAATCGTTGCAGTCTAATTTTTCAAAAATAGGTCGGATGCCTGTGATACGTTCGATTCCATCAATAGAATCGGTGGTAGAATTAGATAAATTATCAATGATAACTACAGAATATCCGGCATTCTGTAACTCCACAACGGTGTGAGAGCCAATGTATCCGGCGCCACCTGTAACTAATATTTTCCCTTTCATTTTTAATGAGTTTTTGAATTAAGCCCTAAAGATACAAAAATCATCTATCTATTTTACTTATATTTGTACCTTAATTTTTTCGTATGAAGCAATCGGCATATTTAGCATATCTATTTGTATTAATAATATTCTACGCTTGCTCTTCCGTTGACGGGGACGCAAAAAAGGCGGCTGAACTAAATAAGGAATCGCTGGAATATGCCAAAAAGCCTGATTTACACAAGGCGGAAGAACTATACAAAGAATCGCGGGAGATTATAAACAAGTATAAAGAAACAGATAAATACGAAGAATTCCAGAAAGCATATCATCAATATATGCGGAATGGATGGATGATAGGTAAACAATAATTCAAAACAATATATTCCGATATTATGTCTGAGAATAATTTAAACACAGAAGAACCGAAAAAGAGCCTCAATTTTATAGAGGTTGCTGTTGAAAATGATTTAAAGGAAGGCAAGAATGGCAACCGGGTACAAACCCGTTTCCCGCCCGAACCGAACGGATATTTACACATCGGTCATGCCAAAGCGATCTGCATTGACTTTGGCATCGCTCAAAAGCATGGAGGTATCTGTAATCTTCGCTTTGATGACACCAATCCGGTGAAAGAAGACGTGGAATATGTGGATTCCATCATGGAAGATATACGATGGCTGGGTTATGACTGGGTCAATGTGTATTACGCGTCCGATTATTTCGGTCAGTTATGGGACTTTGCTGTACAGTTGATAAAAGAAGGGAAAGCGTATGTGGATGAGCAATCCGCCGAAGAAATAGCCAAACAAAAGGGCACTCCCACCCAAGCAGGCGAAAACAGCCCGTATCGCGACCGTCCGATAGAAGAAAACCTTGATTTGTTCAACAAAATGAATGAAGGTCTTTTTGAAGAAGGCAGCATAGTGCTTCGCGCCAAAATAGATATGGCGGCATCGAATATGCACTTCCGCGACCCTATCATATATCGTATTATCAAGCATCCACACCATCGCACCGGAACTACATGGCAGGCATATCCGATGTATGATTTCGCACACGGGCAATGCGACTACTTCGAGGGGGTTACCCATTCGCTTTGCACCTTGGAATTTGTGCCTCACCGTCCGCTCTACGATTGGTTTATAGACCAGTTGGCGACAGACGACTATCGTCCTCATCAATATGAATTCAATAAACTGCAGTTTACCTACACGCTATTGAGCAAACGTAACCTGAGAGCAATGATAGAAGAAAAAATACTTGGCGGTTGGGACGATCCGCGTATGCCTACCATCTGTGGATTCCGCCGCAGGGGATATACGCCCGAATCCATACGCATCCTGATGGAAAAGATAGGCTACACCAAGTATGACGGCGTAAATGATATAGGCTTGTTTGAATATGCCGTGCGCGAAGACCTGAATAAGCGGGTAAACCGCGTTTCGGCGGTGCTCGACCCCGTGAAGCTGGTGATAACCAACTATACGGAAGGCAAAACGGAAACAATGGAGGCTCAGAATAATCCGGAAGATGAAAACGCGGGAACACATGACGTATTATTCTCCCGTGAATTATATATCGAAAGGGATGACTTTATGGAAGATGCCCCTAAGAAATACTTCCGCCTGACGCCGGGCAACGAAGTTCGTTTGAAGAACGCGTACATCATTAAATGTACCGGCTGCAAAAAGGATGATGACGGCAATGTGATGGAAGTATATGCCGAATACGACCCACAAACAAAGAGCGGTATGCCTGAAAGCGCGCGCAAAGTAAAAGGCACGATCCATTGGGTAGCCACCGAAGGTTGCTTTGACGCGGAAGTACGACTTTACGACCGTTTGTTTATGGTAGAGAATCCGGCTGACGATGGGCGGGATTTCAGAGAACTGCTTAATCCGGATTCGTTGAAAGTCCTGAAAGGATGTAAAATAGAGTCTTATCTGAAAGGCGCGACAGCGGGCGATAAGTTCCAGTTCCAGCGGACAGGTTATTTCTGTGTCGATACAGATTCCACGCCGGATAATATGGTATTTAACCGTACTGTATCGCTCAAAGATTCCTGGGCAAAGGCAAAGGGTAAGTAAGAATGTGAAGCACAAGTTAATATATGTATTTTTGACGGATTAAATGTAGGGAAAACGGGAAAGACGCGCGAAAGGCATCCCATCCGTTCCCTACATTATTATTCCGGACTCAGGTTACTAAGAAAAGATAATCCTCGTTGGGGGATAGGTAACGCTAATTTCCACGCTTTGAACGATTACCTTATTTGTTTTGCCATAATCTAAAACTTTAACTATCTGATAAAGAAAATCTTTTTTTTATTACAAATCACCCATTACAAGTTACATCTCGGTAAAATATTTTAACTTTTAATAACACAAATTATTATCTGCAAACGGCTAAAAACCGTCATCTCTTTTTTATAAAATTATCTTATATATGAGTTGGAAGTTTTGAGTTTTGAGTAATAAGTTGCAAGAATAGTTGCAAGTTACGAGAAGGAAGAGTTTTGAGTTTTAAGTAATGAGTTTTGAGTTTACAAGAGTTCTATCAAGTTAGTAAACTTGAAATATAGAACTCTAGTAAACTAAAAAAACTGTTACTTTTGTCACCTTTTTTGAACAATAAACCATTCGCGACGCGATGCGATGATTGAAGAGGTCTTTGAAATGATGGAGTAGTTACAAGTTACGAGTAATAAGTAGTAAGTAGTAAGTTTTGAGTTTACAAGTATGCTAAAATTATAGAACTCTTGTACACTTGAACTCTAGTAAACTACTTACTAAAAACTGTTACTTTTGTCACCTTTTTAGAACAAAAGCCCCTCAATCACTTGGGGAGTAGGAATTTCGGATGGCAGTATTGACTAAAGAGGCTCTCATTAGAGAGCACACCTTTTTAGAAGGACAAGTTTGCCTGCGATGCAGGCAAGGGATAGAGGATGATGATACCCGTTTACAGTACGCTGAGCGTACTGCCTATACAGATAAGCTCTCTAACGAGAGCAAGCACCCTCTGGAAAATAGCTCTACGGTCAATCAGCCTAAAGGAAGCAGGAAAAGATGCAGCAAAGCGGTGTTACCTAAAAAGTGTTACTTTTGTCACTTTTTTGAGTGTACAAGTTTACAAGAATTCTAGCAAGCTAGTAAACTTGAATTCTTGAACTCTAGTAAACTAAAAAAACTGTTACGTTTGTCACCTTTTAAGACTGGTGAACCACCAACTGTATTAGGACTTACGGCTAAAAAAACTGTTACGTTTGTCACTTTTTTAAGTTGTCGGAGTCTTATGTCACAATCCCGAGCGGACAAAACAGCGTCTCGTTCGATGTTGAGGCTTTATCCACGGCGCAAGATAATCAGAACGTGACCGTTATCCTGACGGGTACCGATAATCCGCTTGTATCGATAGACTCTCTTGATAAGGTGAAGATAAATATAAAGAACGATCTCTTGATGTCTGTCAACCGGATTCGTCGATATTAAAGACCATATACCCTGTCGGTAGTTTTATCTGAGAAAGCATCGAAGCCTGATAACCCGGCAGGGTATTTTATTTATGGGAAAGGTATATTTTGGGTTATATAAAGTTTGACCAACTATTGCCGTTGTAAACATTCATATAGTTCTGTTTCTTGAATCGGCTCACAGCATCGCGGCTTCTGATTCCGCTCGCGCAAACAACAACGAATGTTTGATCCTTGTCAAACTTGGAAAATGCTTTATCCAGTTCATCCAAAGGTATATTTTCGGACCCCTCCGCGTGTCCTTCTTCAAACTCGGCTCGGGAACGTACATCCAACAATATAGCGCCATTCTCAAGCATCTTTTTCAAGGAGGCTTGAGATGGCGTTGTATTAAATAAATCGCTGAAAAAGCTCATATTCCGCGACCTTATTTCATTCCGAATAAACCATACTTGAGCATACAGACAAAGGCTCTCATGCCATCTCTCCAGCCTATTTTCTTGCCTTCTTCATAGGTACGCCCGTAATAAGAGATACCCACTTCATATATTCTTGCATTCGGGTATCTGGCGACTTTCGCTGTGACTTCCGGCTCAAAGCCGAAACGCCGTTCCTTTAATGGGATGGATTTGATAATATCCGAACGGAAAAGCTTATAGCATGTCTCCATATCCGACAGGTTGAGGTTGGTAAACATATTGGAAACGAATGTGAGCATCCTGTTGCCTATCGAATGCCAGAAGAAAAGGATGCGATGAGGTTCTCCACCCATAAAACGAGAACCATAGACTACATCGGCGAATCCATTCACCACAGGTTTCAGTAGTATATTATACTCTTCCGGATCATATTCCAAGTCGGCGTCCTGTATGATCAAATAATCGCCGGTGGCTTCTTTTATTCCTCGATGCAAGGCAGCGCCTTTACCCATGTTGATCGGTTGTTCAAACAGCTTCATCTCACAACCTGAATGGTTGGCGATATATGCTTTAACCACTTCTACGGTATCGTCTTTTGAACAATCGTTGACAATAATAATTTCTTTTTCGATGCCGTTTATTAATTCAACGGCAACCACTTTATCCAGTATAAGATGGATTGTTTTCGCTTCGTTATAAGCAGGGATAATAATTGAAAGTTTCATGTTATATGTAGTTATTTCAAAAGGTTATCAAAATAATTTATCGTTTTTATCAGTCCGTCGCGTAGTTGTATTGTAGGTTCCCATCCTAATTTTTCCTTTGCCAGAGAGATATCGGGTTTTCTCTGCTTGGGGTCGTCGCCGGGCAATGGTTTAAAGACTAATTTAGATTTAGAGCCGGTTAGTTCAAGGATAATGTTCGCCAGTTCGATCATCGTGAATTCGCCCGGATTCCCGGTATTCACGGGACCTGTGAACGAATCGTCCGTAGCCATCATCCGAATCATCGCTTCCACCAAGTCGTCCACATACTGAAAGCTGCGGGTTTGCGTACCATCGCCATAGATGGTTATATCGTCACCCTTCAGCGCTTGCACGATAAAGTTGGAAACAACCCGCCCGTCGTTTGGGTTCATATTAGGACCATAAGTATTAAAAATACGGACTATTTTTATACGGACGCCATTTTGACGATGATAGTCCATGAACAATGTCTCCGCGCAACGTTTCCCTTCGTCATAACAAGAACGGATGCCTATCGGATTTACATTTCCCCAATAAGATTCGGGTTGCGGATGTATATTGGGGTCACCATAGAC
>JAISKQ010000283.1 GCA_031260865.1 Prevotella sp. | reverse complement strand
TGTCTTTATGGTTAATTGTGTCGTTTGAACTGTTTTTTCGGTGTTTCCGGATACTTCTACCGTAACGACCGTAGTGCCTATATTTCCTTTCAAAGGGTTGACTTTGCATCGGGTATTGTCTGCTACAATAATCTCCCATTGGGCATTGGACATTATTGTAATACTCCGTTTTTCGCCTTCTGCCTTAAAATTTAATTCGCTGTCTGATACCTTTATTATATCTTCTCTTTCATCATCATTACTGTCCGAACAGCCAATCAAAGAAAGTAAAGGGACGAGGATAATCAGGGTTAATATCCATTTTTTCATAGCCGTTGTATTTAGTTGTGAATCTTTCTTTTACAAAGAAACGAAACAGAATGGAATAATCAAATATTATTAGATTTTATTATCATTTTTCAGCAATAAAACGACCCTTTCATTTTTTGTTTATTTCGATAAAAATTAGTATCTTTGTTAGATTTTGAAATGCAAAACATCAGGCGATTAATCGCCTATAAACCAGTAAGAAAAATAATATGACTGAGAACCAGAGAATTGCTAGCGAGTCTTATTCCGCGCAAAATATTCAGGTGCTTGAAGGACTTGAAGCTGTAAGGAAAAGACCTGCGATGTACATCGGTGATATAAGTGAAAAAGGGTTGCACCACCTTGTCTATGAAGTTGTGGATAACTCTATTGACGAAGCTTTAGCCGGATATTGTGACAAAATAGATGTTACCATACATGAAGATAATTCAATATCGGTACAGGATAATGGGCGCGGTATCCCTGTGGATATAATGGCTAAGGAAAAAAAATCCGCCCTTGAAGTCGTGTTGACCGTATTACATGCCGGAGGTAAATTTGATAAGGGTACGTACAAAGTATCCGGCGGTCTTCATGGGGTAGGGGTATCTTGCGTGAATGCTTTATCTACACATTTACGCGCCGAAATCCACCGACAGGGCGCTGTATATGTACAAGAATATTCTTGTGGTAAAGCATTGACCGCGGTAGAGAGAGCAGGCGAATCGAAAAGTAATGGGACAATCATTACTTTCAAGCCGGACGATACAATCTTTACCGTTACGGAATATAAATATGATACATTGGCTTCGCGCCTTCGCGAACTGGCGTTCCTGAACGCGGGTGTACGCCTGACGCTAACTGACAAGCGTCAACAGAAAGAAGACGGAACATATAAAACTGATACGTTTTTCTCCGTAAAAGGGCTGGAAGAATTTGTTCGTTACATAGACGCGTCAAAAGAAGCGTTGATAAACGACGTTATACATATTATCACTGAAAAACAGGGCGTTCCTGTGGAAGTGGCGATGACTTATAATACATCCTACAATGAGAATGTATATTCTTATGTGAATAACATCCATACGATAGAGGGTGGTACTCACTTAACCGGATTCAGACGCGCTTTGTCCCGCACATTGAAAAAATACGCGGATGATATGAAGATGCTCGAAAAGGTAAAAATAGAAATCAGCGGCGATGACTTCCGCGAAGGTCTTACCGCGGTGGTTTCCATCAAAGTCGCCGAACCTCAGTTTGAAGGACAAACAAAAACAAAACTTGGTAACAATGAAGTTATCGGAGCTGTTGATCAGGCTGTGGGCGAAGCTTTAGGGCATTATCTTGAAGAACATCCAAAGGAAGCGAAAATAATTGTGGAAAAGGTGATTCTGGCTGCTACGGCTCGCGCGGCAGCTCGTAAAGCCCGTGAGATGGTACAGCGTAAATCTCCGCTTACAGGAGGTGGACTTCCGGGAAAATTAGCGGACTGTTCCAGTAAAGACGCTTCAAGTTGTGAGCTATTCCTTGTCGAAGGAGATTCGGCGGGCGGTACAGCCAAGCAGGGACGCGACCGTGCATTTCAGGCTATCCTGCCATTAAGGGGTAAGATACTGAATGTGGAAAAAGCGATGCCTCACAAGGTATTGGAAAGCGATGAAATCAAGAACATATATACGGCTTTGGGCGTGACAATCGGTACGGAAGACGATACAAAAGAACTGAACATTGAAAAATTACGCTATCAGAAAGTAGTGATTATGACCGATGCCGATGTGGACGGAAGCCATATTGCCACATTGATTTTGACGTTCTTTTTCCGCCACATGAAAGCATTGCTGGAAAAAGGATATGTATATATTGCCACTCCGCCGCTTTATCTGTGCCGTAAAGGGAAAGTTGAAGAATATTGCTGGGACGACAGGCAACGCCGTACTTTTATCGACAAATATGGCGATGGAGACGAAAATGCTATTCATACACAACGTTATAAAGGTTTGGGTGAAATGAACGCTTCGCAGCTATGGGATACAACCATGAATCCCGATCATCGGACATTGCGTCAGGTAACTATTGACAGCGCCGCGGAAGCCGATCATATCTTCTCGATGCTGATGGGCGAAGATGTAGCTCCACGTCGTGAATTTATTGAGGAAAACGCCACTTATGCCAATATTGACGCGTAAAGCAAAAAAAATCAGCCGGATTTGATGGCGATAAAACCATTAACCGGCTGATATATAATATAGTGAAATTTAGATTAATCTAAACGATACCCAAATTGGCGAAGTATGTTATCCCTGCTTCGCCAATCTTTTTCTACTTTGACGAATATCTGCAAGAATACTTTTTTGTTGAAGAACCGCTCAATATTTTTCCGAGCCATTGTTCCCAACTTCTTCAAAGCCGCGCCCTGATGACCGATAACGATACCTTTCTGTGTATCGCGTTCTACAATAATAAGCGCTCTTATATTGATTATATCCTTCTCTTCCTTAAATTCTTCCACAACAACTTCAATAGAGTATGGAATTTCTTTTTGATAATAAAGAAGCGCCTTTTCGCGAATAATTTCCGTTACGAAAAAACGTGCGGGACGATCCGTTAAGGCATCTTTTTCAAAGTATGGGGGCGATTCGGGAATTAATTCAAGAATACGTTTTTTTATGACGTCGATATTAAACTTATTCAACGCGGAAATAGGATATATCTCAGCCTTAGGCAATAATTCTTTCCATCGGGCGACCATCGCTTCCAAATCTTTTTGGTTTGTCTGGTCTATCTTATTGATTAATAGTAGTACAGGAGCTTCTACTCGTTGCACCTTTTGCAGAAAATCCTCGTTTTTATCTATTTTTTCAATCACATCAGTCATGTAAAGCAACACATCCGCGTCGTTCAGCGCCGATTCCGAGAAATTGAGCATCGACTCCTGTAATTTATAGTTAGGACGAAGCGCGCCGGGAGTATCGGAATATACAATCTGATAATCATCCGTATTGACTATACCCAAAATGCGATGACGGGTTGTCTGCGCTTTTGAGGTTATAATAGATATTTTTTCACCTACCAGCAGGTTCATCAACGTTGATTTACCCACATTCGGGTTTCCTACTATATTTACAAATCCTGATTTATGCATTATATTTTTAGTTACGAGTTACTAGAATTCCAGTTTATCGGTTTTTAGTTTACAATACGCGGGTAAACTTGAACTCGAGTAAACTATTTACTTATTGTTTGCAGCTTACTGCTTAAAATACAGAAGAAGAGTTAAATGCTTCATCGTCCAACCATTTATCCTGAGTCTTCATTACCTGCTCGATGACATCGCGCGCGATGCCATCTCCACCTTTACGATGAGATATATACTTAGCTATATCCCTTATTTCCACAGCGGCGTCCGCCGGAGCGACAGATAAGCCGACGGCTTTCATTACAGGATAATCAGGCAAGTCATCGCCGGCATATAGTATTTCTTCCGGTTTGTAACCTGTCTTTTCCATATAGTCTATCAAATCCTTCATCTTAGGTTTGGATTTCAGATATATATCTTTCACGCCAAGACGGGAAAAACGAAGCCGTATATTGTCCGTGTCCGCGCCTGTTATAATCGCTACGCCATAACCTTTGAGCACAGCCAGATGGATAGCGTATCCGTCTTTTATATTTACCATCCTTACCGGTGAGCCATCCGAAGACAAAGGTATGGAATCGGGCGATAAAACTCCGTCCACATCAAAAATAAATGCTTTTATTTTGCTTAAATCGTAATTTATAGTGCTCATATTCTTATTTATCAGCCAGTCGATGAATATCTTCACTAATCAGCCTGTATATTTCTTTTACTTCGTTATCTTCTATCAAAGATAAGTGTTTATTTATTACGTTTTCGTCATACCGGATGGCAGGACCTGTCTGCGCCTCACAGGGAGTCAAAGTATGTATTTTTGCCGCCGTTTCATCTATCAGGGGTATGGCAATATTGAACGGCAGATCTATTTTCTTCAAAATCTGTTCGGATAACGCGTACATGTGATTGGTGAAATTACACGCGAAAACGCCTGTCAGATGCAAATATTTTCGTTTTTCGGCAGGTAAAACCATAACCTTATCCGATAGCTGACCGGCTATATCTCTCAATAATACGGATGTACGTTGATCCGACGCCTCAATAAAAACCGGAACTTTAGACCAATCCGCACATCTGTTTTTACTAAATGTCTGGAACGGATATAATACGCCATAGCGGGAGGTATATCCGCTGAATATATCTATCGGCATGCTGCCGGCTGTGTGTATCCATATTCCTTTGTTCGCGGGGACACGAGAGACCAGCTCTTCAAGAACAGAATCTTTTACCGAAAATATATACAGATCCGCATTGGTGACAATCGCGGAAATATCCGTTACAGGATCCGCCTGAACTGATTCCGCCAACATAGACGCGGATTCAATGGTGCGGCTATAAACCTGTACAATATCAAAAGATTTGCTATATAGTTCTGTCGCCAGATTTGTCGCGACATTTCCCGCGCCAACAAATACTACTTTCATCGACTTTTTTTCTTCGTTGATATTATCATTGCCACTTAAACTTACCGATATGTACTTTTTCCCATTGCAGTTTTTCTTCATCACGCGGAGGTTTTTCCTGTGCTTTGTTGCCAAAAACAATAACAGATAATATCTGCAATTGCATAGGAATATCGAATAACTCGCGAATATATTCATCGGAAGGGGTATTTTCCGCTGTAAGGCGTTCCCTTATCTGAATCCAACAACTGCCCAATCCCAAATCCTCAGCTTGCAACTGCATGATGATGGACGCGATAGCCGCGTCTTCAATCCACACGTCGCCGATTATCGGATCCGCCATCATAATTATCGCTAAAGCGCATCCTGCGATCGGTTTACTTCCCGATTGTTTGCAGAGTGATAGCTTTTCCAGCATTTCCTTGTCTTCCACCAATAAAAATTGCCAAGGATTACTGTTTTTTGACGATGGAGACATTAATCCCGCTTTCAGTATTGTTTCTACTTGTTCAGGCTTCAGCGGCTCTTCTGTGAATTTACGGATACTACGACGATTAGCTATCAGGCTTTGGAAATCAATCATATATAAAATTTATCGTATTTATTTTTTTTAACGTCGGGTGATGTCTTCGACCTCTTTTTCAAGTTCTGTGACCGTTTTTACTCCTTCGGTACTGCTCATTCTCAACAAGATATTCAATGTCTGCATAATTAATTTTATATCAAGAGCATACGAATACCCGTTAATGTATAGAAGATCATATTTCAATTTGTCTCTTACCGATGTATTATATTTTCCTTGCACTTGCGCCAAACCTGTTAATCCGGCTTTGACTCTGTGCCTTAAATTATATTCGGGTATTTCTTCGTTAAACTGCTCAACGAAAAACGGACGTTCGGGACGGGGACCTACAATACTCATGTCTCCTATTAGGATATTGTATATTTGTGGTACCTCATCCAATCGGGTAGCACGAAGTATGCGCCCCATCTTTGTAATGCGCTTATCTGTTTCTTGCGCTAACACAGGACCTGACAAAGCTTCGGCGTTTTCGACCATTGTCCTGAATTTGTAAATCTTGAATAACTTATTATTCCGGGTTACTCGTTCCTGCACATAAAAGGCTGAACCTCCACCCAGTTTCAGAATCAAATAGGTAATTAAAAACGGAATAGCGAATATGATTAAAGCAAGGCTTCCTAAAAAAACGTCCGTTATCCGTTTCAATAGTTCATTGCTTTGACCTAAGTATAACTCCCTTACATCCAGGACAGGAGAATCATCTATTTGAAAGAAATTAGCGTTAAATTGTAATATATCCGAATTTTTCGGTTGGTATAATATCGTCCGGTTGCCTTCGATACAGTAGAGTATAAGGCGTTGTTTTTGTTCTTCGCTTATGTCTTCTGTAAGGAATGTCACATCGCACTCGTTGATATAATTATATACATCGGGATGATCAGGGGAACAAACATGTTTTAAGTTAGACCACATTCCTCTCGATTCCAATAGCTTATAAGCCAGAGGTTGTGATTTTCCATGACCAATAACCAACACCGACCTCCCTTTGTGTAAACGGAAGTACATCCGGTTTGCAAACAAGTGCCAAAGCGTTATGCTGATGATTTGCGCGGCTGAAGCAATAAGCAGGATACTTCGGGGAAAGGCAAATTCACGGGCGAGGAAACTTATAGCCATTGTACAAAGTAATAAGGATACAATAGCAAGGGTAACTGTATATCCAATACCAAAGAATGAAAAGCTTTT
>JAISKQ010000258.1 GCA_031260865.1 Prevotella sp. | reverse complement strand
ATACGGGATTTAATGAAGAATTCGCGTGGTCTGACGCGGAAGTGAATTTGATGAAGAAATACGGATTCATTACGGATGTATTGCATACAGACCTGCATGAATGTTTGGGACATGGTTCAGGCAAGTTGTTACCGGAGGTTGACCCGAATGCTCTCGGCGAATTTAGTTCCACAATAGAAGAAACCCGAGCCGACTTATTCGGGCTTTATTTCCTTGCCGACGCTAAATTATTGGAATTGAATGTCATTCCCAATGCGGAAGCATATAAGGCTGAATATTATAGGTTTATGATGAACGGACTAATGACCCAATTGGTACGTATAGAGCCGGGTAAGAATATAGAGGAGGCGCACATGCGTAACCGCCAATTGATTGCAAGATGGGTGTTTGAAAAAGGGAAAGCTGATAATGTGGTGGAACTGAAAGTGAGGGATAAGAAGACATTTGTTGTTATAAATGACTATAATAAACTGCGCACGCTATTTGGCGATTTGTTAGCTGAAATTCAACGGGTCAAGTCAACCGGAGATTTTAAAGCGGCAAAAGCGTTGGTTGAAAACTACGCTGTTAAGGTTGATTATAAACTCCATCGTGAAGTTTTATCTCGTTATAAGAAATTAAAAATGAAGCCATACAAAGGCTTTGTAAATCCTACATTCGAACCGGTTATGGATAAAAAAGGTAAAATAACCGATGTGAAAATATCTTATACTGAAGGCTATGCGGAGCAAATGTTGCGTTATTCCAAGGAATTTTCGACATTGCCTACAAATAATGATTAATCTGTAATTAGATAAAAAAGCGGATAACAATTCTGTATCCGTTTTTTTATTTCTATATTTGCTTATATAAATCCGCGTATATGAAAAACTTTATAATTCTATTCATCTTCAGTTTTTCTTTTTTGTCTGCTTATACGCAAACAAATGAACAAAAAGCCTACGAAATAGGGAAAGAAGCGGTAAAGCTGATGGATCAGGGCAAAGTGGACGAAAGTTTGACATTGTTGCGGGAAGCACAGCAGTTGGACCCAAATAGCTTTGATTATCCGTATGAAATGGCGTATGCTTATAGTCTCAAAGGAAATTATAAAGAATCATTGAAGATTCTGAAGAAGATAGTAAAATATAAAGAGCTATCCGACAGGTTGTATCAGATGATGGGAAATTGCTATGATTACTTGGGAGACAGTAAGGAAGCAATTAAAACGTATGAAAAGGGATTGACTAAATTCCCCTATTCGGGATGTTTATACCTTGAGTTGGGAAATATGCAGATGGCAGATAATAACCCGGAGAAAGCGCTCGCTTACTATGAGAAAGGTATTGAAGTGGAACCCTCACATTCATCAAACTATTATTGGGCGTCCAAATTGTATTGTGGCTCTGAAGATGAAGTATGGGGAATGATATACGGAGAAATCTTTATGAACTTGGAACGTAATAGCAAACGAACGGTAGAGATAAGCAAGTTGTTGTACGATACCTATATGAGGGAGATAAAGTTGGTAAACGATTCTTCCGTGTCGGTAAGTTTTAGCAAGAATAATGTTATTGATTCTCATGATTTTAAGCTTCCTTTTGGCGTAGGTGTTTATGAACCGGTATTACTGTTATCCATAGCTTCGATCAGGGATTTTAATATGGATTCATTCAGTAAGATACGATCCGATTTTATAGATCTCTATTATAAAAAGAATTTGGAAGATAATTATCCCAATGTTTTGTTTTCGTATCAGAAGAAGGTGAAAGACGCCGGGCACATCGATGCTTACAACCATTGGATATTGATGCAGGGTAATATTGATAGCTTCGCGGATTGGCAGCAGGCTAATGAAGATCAGTGGAACTCCTTTGTGGAATGGTTCTCTCTTAATCCTATCAAGCTGACTTCAAAAAATAAGTTTGTAAGGGGACAATATTGAAATAAACGGAATTAGGGTCGCAGCCCTATAATATCAAAATAAAAATATATGAAACTGAAAGAAGAACAAAAGAATAAATCTGTGCTGACTACCAGCTATGTACTGACGAGTGGTTCTCCTGTGACCTTTGTTTTATATGATGAAGATGGAGACTGGCAATTGTTTGGAGATGACGAAGTAGCCGAAGATGAAGATGCTTACCTCGTTTCTGTTGAAGAAATATTGGAAATAGATCCCGCTTTGCGCAAATTGCCTGATTTACAGCCGGGACAAGGCGCTACCCGTGATAAAGACGGCATGCGGTGGGTTATTGTCGAAGATGAAATAGAGTAGGAGGTACTTGACCGCACCTCCCTTTTGTATCTCATTTTTCTCCTACCAAAACTCCGGATGTGCACCAATAGCTCAGGCTGGAACCTTCAGGCTCGCCTACGGGTATCGCTACTTTTATCTGATGCTTGCCGGCTTTCACATCGCCGACATGGATAAAGACAGGATAGCTCACTGTTCCCGGGCACCAACCCGACCGGCTTAGGTCGGAGGACGATAGTCCATTCGCAAAATTACCGGACGCAGGATTCAGCTCTCTGTAGCTGCCGCAGTCTTCCCGCCAAGGCGTATAGGCGATTAACCGTGTTCCATCCATGAATATCTCGTTTAGCTTAGGGGTAAATTCATCTCCGCCGCCCCAGCCGCCATGGCCTGTGGATATATAGCGGATATAGGCGTTTTTCAGGTCAACGTCGGTCTTGAAATTGACCGTCAGCGAGTCATTGCGAAATAGCCCGGCAGGATACGCCTGCCCAGCCATTTCCATGATGTTTGTGGTTGTGAACAAAGGATATACCTCTTTTGGGGTATTATTACCCGGGTAGAATTTTATCTTAAGGGAAATGTTGTGTCCGTCTTTCGCGTAATTGCCAATCCATGCTCCTACCCATACTTCGTCCTTCAATAGTTGGGCATAATCAGTGATTTCCTGTTTGTAAACGATTGAATCAGGCCAGTTATAGTCCGCTACCTGAATGTGATTATATCCTTTGACTCCGAATGATGAGTAAAAGCGCATTAACTCAACCGGCGGCAAATAATCTTCGGTGGCTGCCATTCCTTCAAAAACGCCTCCGTTTTTATCTTTATATTGAGGGAGAGCGTCTTTCCCTTTTAGTAACCCATCCAGAAAGGATTGTTTTTTATCGACAGGTATAACGAATACGCTGCCTGTACGGTCGTAAGCATCACCTTCGGAGTGTTGGGCAAGCTCGGCAAAGATGGAGTATCTACTGTTTTCTTCCGGCATCTTTACCTTTTTCAGGACAATAGAACCATTTGCAAATTGCATTACTTCCGTATCGCTCAGTTGTTCTACTTTAGGGATGTCGCGAAAATAAATACTCTGATTATTAAACACATCGAATGAAAGCACTTGGCTCTGCTGTATCCTGTAATTAAACGCCGGCGCGGATAGCGGCGCTCCCTCGAGTGTTGGTTTCAGGGTTAAAACATCATTTGATAGTTCTACCTTTACCGCTTTTTCTTCCGATTGTCCATTTCTTACCACTTTCAGTACAACGCCGTCAGGTATGGCGACATTCGGTTGCATGGATCCGATTACTCCTAATGCTGTGGTGTACCATATTTCCATAGTGTTGGAATTGATAACCGCCTTTGCTTTCTTGCACAGGTAACCCGCGATGGTATCTGTTTCAGGTAGAAATTCGAGCTTGTCATTTATTGTAAACGAGCGTGTTGTATAAAATTCGTCATTATTCTTTAATCGCGCGGTTTTTATCTCTTCGTTTTTATTAAAGTCCAGATAAGTGTATTGCACCGGGGTGTCCGGGTTTTCCCTATCATATTTGCGACTGATCAGCGCCCAATTGTCGCATATCTCCATAACCGTGTTCATCCCTCCATAAGACCTTCCGTTAGCGCTCATTTCATAAGTGATTTTCACCGATTTAAAATCTTTCTTCGGCTGGGCGTTCATTAACAAGGCAAGCAAGAGAAGTAGAAATAAGGTAATCGTTTTTTTCATTGGTTAAATTTTTTTAGCTGAAAATAGTTAGTTCCGAGTAGCCGTTAGCTTTCATCACTTTGCGCCACTGTTAACTAAAAAGAGGTCTTTGACATTATAACGAATAATGAACAAAAAAGTAAAATTGTTTCTTGTTCATTATTAGTAGTTTATCTAATCGTCGTCATTTCGTCGTTTCTTCTTTTTCTTACCCGAAAAGATTGATTTTATCTTCTTTATCAGATAGTTCCACAATAGCGGCTGCACAATTTCCCATACTACAGGATAATAGGTGTTTAATGTACCGAGCAAGTTGTTAGAAGCAGGCGCTTCGTCCTCTTTTCGACTTTGGGTACTCCCAAATCCGAACTTCTTCAAAATGGCATCTACTCCGCTCTGAAACAGAAGAGAACCTACATTGTTGGAAAGATATGACCAATGTTCAGCTAAACGGTATCCACTTTCCGCACATTCGCGCCTCACGATTTCTTTCTCCCGGCGTAATTCTTCTAATGGGGTTAATTTAGTCTTCATCGGCTTCTACTTTGCGGATAAATATAATTGTAGCATGTAATATTGATTGTTTTATCTTCTTTCGGCAAAGAACGATTATCAATAAAACGAGTAATGAAAACAGAGCCATAATGCCGAATCCGGCAGCTTGGCTATTTAAGAGTTCCCCTATAAAGAAAGCCATGCCTATAAGCACAAAGAACAAAATAACGGCAACAATAGCCAGAACTATTAAACCATATCCCAAACTCGAAGCTGATATACTTACCTTCTCGAACGCGTCCAACTTAAACAAACGGAGACGCCTGTTGATATAGCTTAATAGTTCTACCTTAATTTCTTCAATTAAAGTATTTAAGCTCTTGTTATTATCCTGATTACTCAGCATTGTTTTTTAAATCTTCAATTCGTTCCAAGCCTCTTGCGGCGGCATGCTTTACATTTCCTTTAACTTTGTCCACCAGACTGTTTATATCCTTTAACCATTCTTCTTTTTTGTCAGAAGCGGCAATATAGCCAACAGCAGCGCCTAACGCAGCGCCTATAGCCAAAAACAATAAGTTCGAACCTGTTTTATTCATAATGTTTCTTTTAATTATTAATTCCTTATGATTATAACGTACGAAATTTTATAAAATTTTATCAATGAACTATTTTTATAAAAAAAATTACAATCAAATCGTATTCAAATTTCGTATTCTTTTTTCCTTTTCCTCAAACGGACATCTAATATAACTGTTTTTTGCAAGATACAGAATTATTTTCAACAAAAATAACTATCGTAAACAATTCATATTGCTTCACCAAATAGTGTCGCCGAAGTATTCCCTGTTATTTTCACTGTAACAAAATCACCGATATGATGCTTGCCTTTGTCAAAAATAACGACCTTATTTTGGGATGTACGTCCAAATAGTTGCTCATTGGAACGTTTCGAGAATCCCTCGACAAGAACTTCAAATGTCATGCCAACGTCTTTTTTATTGTTTTCCAAAGAACATTCGTTCTGCAATTCTATAATGTCCTGCAAGCGCTTTATTTTCACTTCTTCAGGAATATTATCTTCCAACTTTTTGGCGGCATAGGTGCCGGGACGTTCGGAATATTTAAACATAAAAGCCGAATCAAAACCGACTTCTCGCATCAGGGATAGAGTGTCCTCTTGATCTTCTTCCGTTTCGGAATGATAGCCGCACATAATATCAGTGGATAATCCGCAACCCGGTATAATTCGCTTGATGGCGGCAATACGATCAAGATACCATTCCCTGTCATATTTGCGGTTCATTAACTTTAACATTCGCGAACTTCCTGACTGTACCGGTAAATGTATGAATTTGCAGAGGTTATCATATTTCGCGATGGTCTCCAGCGTTTCGTCCGTCATGTCTTTAGGATGGGAAGTTGTGAAACGGATGCGCATTTTAGGGGCTTCCAAAGCCACAATTTCCAACAATCGGGAAAAATCGACAATAGAATCGTCTTCATTTTCGTATCGGTAAGAATTAACATTCTGACCCAAGAGCGTAACTTCCCTAAATCCCTTGTCGCGCAAGTCGGCGACTTCGTTCAGGATGCTTTGCGGTTCGCGGCTGCGTTCACGTCCTCTGGTAAACGGCACGATACAATATGTACAGAATTTATCGCATCCCCGCATAATGGATACAAACCCCGAAATATGGTTGCCTCCAATCTTGAGGGGGATAACATCCTTATAGGTTTCCGTCTTCGATAGTTGCACATTGATTGCCTTCTCGCCTCTTTCGGCAGCCCCGACCAAGCTCGGCAGGTCAAGATAGGCATCGGGTCCTACAACCACATCGGCATGATGTTTCTCTAATAATTCTTCTCTCACTCGTTCGGCCATACAACCAAGAACGCCAATTATCATATTGGTCTTTTTCTTCTTCCGGATGGCATTGAAATAATCGAGCCGCTGAATCACACGTTGTTCTGCATTGTCGCGTACCGAACATGTATTTACAAAAACAGCGTCCGCGTCTTCCAGTTTGTCTGTCATCGTGTAACCATCCATCTGCATAACAGACGCGACAACCTCGCTGTCCGCCACATTCATCTGGCAGCCATAGGTTTCGATGAACAGTTTTTTTTCGTCGGTTGAAGTCGTGGATTTAAAGTCCAGTCCTTTCTCTTCGTTCATAGGAATAATGTATTTAATAAGTTATAAATGAAAGGTGGTTTATCGCAAATCACCTTTGGCTGACAAAAGTACGAAGAAAAACGGAATTTGCATATCCGCTTGGCTATTAATAATTGGTACAAGCACCCGCTTTTCAGTTAAGAATAGTAAGTAGTTTACTATATTTCAAGTTTACTAGTTTACTGGCATGTTAGAACTCTTGTAAACTCATTACTTACTACTCATAACTCAAAACTAAAAAGGTGACAAAAGTAACAGTTTTCGGGTAACATCGCTTCGCGCCATTTTTCGTTCTTGTAAACTTGTACACTTGCAAGCTTGTAAACTCAAAACTTTAAAAAGTAACAAAAGTAACAGTTTTCAGTCAGCAGTAGTAAGTAGTTTACTAGATTTCAAGTTTACTAGAACTATAGC
>JAISKQ010000245.1 GCA_031260865.1 Prevotella sp. | reverse complement strand
ACTTTATAATTGGAATGAGATCCGCCACTTTCCAAGTCCTCATCCATTAGAGGTTCGTCGTTATCTAAATTCTCCGGTTCGTCGATAATATCTTCGGGAAGCATGTGTGCAATTATTGGATTTTATAGCTATTAAAAAACTAGCCCAAAGATAGCCTTTTTTGATGTGAATTCAAAATGAATTTTAATAATCCAAGAATGGATAGACGCTAAACAAATGGGCTGTCCGTTTTTGGGACAGCCCGGGCTGTAAAAAATACATTTACCGCTAAGAATTAAATTTACTTGTCAAACCTCAGTTCATCTTTATTTACCAAACTTAGATAACCTATTTTAATCCAAACTTATCTTCTATTTTCCCTTGTGCTGCTTGAAGTCAATCGATAGTTGCTCCTGTCAGAAGAGGATGAACGACCCACATTAGCGTCTCTTTTGCTATTATCGTTTCGAGTCGAAGTCCTGCCGTTGTTCAGGTTACTGCCATTTTCCGATTGCCTGCTTCTGTTACTGTTGCTATTATTGTAATTTTGGTCTTTTCTGTTATCGTTTTTGTTGCGGTCGGTATAACTATTGTTATTGCTGTTTCTACCGTCGTTACGCAAATTGCTTCGATTGTTATTGCCGTCGTTATAATTATTATAGTTATTCTGGCTGCTTCTCACGCGGTAATTGTTGTTCCTATCGCCGGAATACCATGCTATATTATTACTGCGGCTTACTCTGTAACGATCGTCCCGGCTATCACGTATTACATATTGATTTCTATATCCTCTGTAACGTTCATAATCACGGTAGTGAGTACTATTATACATCCAAGGGTTAGCTATGTTTACCAAAACCACTTTATACATTCCGTACAAATCGTAATGACTGTAAGCATAAGGTAAATAGCGGGCTGAGAACCATCTTCCGCGATCGAGGTAATAGAACAAACCTGCGTTCACATTGTAATAGCAATTAATATCAGGCAAGTAGTAATAATCTACATAATCATAACCTACCGGACCCCATGATGGTTGACTACCTATATTGATGCTGATATTTATACTTTGTGCTTCTACTTTGTTGTTTAATGACGCGATGCCAATCAGTAACGCGATTGCTAATATAAACTTTTTCATAATGATAAGTATTAAAAGGTAAATACTCGTTTTTTTATCTCTTTGTATCTTTGATTTCATTTAGCCGAAAAAGATTAATCGCGGCGGGCGGGTTTAACGTTAATTAACTATTATGAAATGGGTTTATTCTGTGTATATTATTTGTAGTAAGGTTATTAACTCTAATTTTTCACGGAAGATTTTAAATTAGAAGTTCATGAAGGCTTGGCGTTTATTTCTGATTATGCCGAGTCGCGAGAAACGACTAATGAAATTCGTTACAATTAAATTCAACTATTGATTCGCTTAATTTTAAAAGCCAATTATTTTTTTTAAATTTGGATAATTTATCTAATCTAAAATCAAAGAGATATGGAACAAAAAATTTGTCAAAGTTGCGGTATGCCACTAAACGAGAGTGGAGATTTCGGCACAAACGCGGATCAAAGCGAAAATGAGGATTACTGCCGCTATTGTTTTGCAGATGGTAAATTTACACAAGATGTAACAATGGATCAGATGATCGAACATTGTATGCAGTTTCTGGATGATTTCAACAGCGATACCGACCAACAATTAACGAAAGAACAAGCCATAGCGCAAATGAAAGAGTTTTATCCCACGCTAAAGCGTTGGGCTAAAGAATTATAAGAAGAGTATAGCCCAATTTGCTATAAAAAATGAAGAGCGGCGCTAAAAGATGAGGCTTAGAGAAAGCTTAATTACTTAGCGTCGCTGTCTGTGTTTGGTTGGAAAGTCTAAACGAATTAATTTATTTAAAAACGATCACCCTGTCTTCCAAAGGCTGAAACTCTTTTGGCGCAGGCTCTCCTGCCGGTGCGCCGAATGGCATTTGCGCGATTAATCTCCATTTGGAATTGATGTTGAATGATTTAGCCACTTCTACATCGATAATAGGGTTATAGTGTTGCAACGACGCCCCAAATCCGGCATCTTCCAATAAAGTCCATATAGTGAACTGGTGCATCGCCGATGTTTGCTGAGACCATATTGGAAAATTGTCACTGTACGCGGGGAATGCGTTTTGCAATCCTTCCACTACGCTTTCGTCTTCATAATACAATACGGTTCCATGTCCGGATGCAAAAGCTCCGTCAATTTTTGCTTCGGTTGAATGGAAAGCGCTTTCAGGAACGATTTTCCTCAATACATCTTTTACTATATTCCACAACTTTTTGTGACTGTCATTTAATAAAAGGACAACTCTCGTTGATTGTGAATTGAACGCGGATGGCACATGCAATACGGCGAAGTTGATTATATCTTTTATTTCAGCATCCGATATAGGACTTTTGTCATTGATGCTGTAATAAGTCCTGCGGTGTTCTATTGCTTCCTTTAAATCATTACTCATAATTATCCTATATTTATAATATTAACAGCAAAAAGGGCGTAAAAGTTTTGCCGCTATACAAAAATATGATAATAGGATAATCTTTAAACGCCTATAATATACAAGTATTTCGTACATTTGTGGCTGAAATACGGTCGCGGACCGATGCAATCAATAGTAATCAATTAGTAAATAGTTTAATAGAATTCAAGTTTACCGGAGTTCTAAAAATAATAATAAAATAGAACTCTTGTGACTCGTAACTGCCCGAAAGGCGTAGTAACTTGTAACTAAATCAATGATATATGCTTTTTTCAGGGGTTATTTTTGACTTTAACGGAACATTATTTTGGGATACCAAATTGCATAATAAGGCTTGGGATATATTTTTGACCCGGCATGATTTACTTTTATCCGATGAAGATAAATTTCTGAAAATGCACGGGAAAAACAATAAAGATATATTCTGTTCCCTGTTTAGCAAGTCATTGACGGAAGAGGAAATTCAAAAATATATCCTTGAAAAAGAAGGACTTTACCAAGAATTGTGTTTACAAACAGAAATGCCTTTAGCGCCGGGCGCTATCAATTTCCTTGACTTCCTGAAAGAAAAAAATATACCGTTCACGATAGCCACGGCGTCAGGTATCGAAAACCTTGATTTCTATTTCGAACATTTGCCTCTTACCCGCTGGTTCGATTATGACAAGGTGGTTTACAATAATGGCAAGATAAAAGGAAAACCCGATCCACAGATATACAGGATGGCGATGTCCGTCATAGGCAAAAATCCGGAAAATGTGATTATCTTTGAGGACGCTATAGCCGGTTTACAGGCGGCAAAAAATGCTGACGCGGGAAAGATAATTGTTGTGAACTCGAATGATGACGACTACCGTGACTGGATAGATTATCAGATTATTAAAAACTTTGATGAAGTAAATAGAACTCAATTCGCTTATTAAATTAAATGGAAAAATCAACGGAAACGATTCATACTATTATTTGTCCTGTTTGCGGAAGCCGGGAAATCGCGCCTTTCTTATCTTGCGCGGATTATCTGACGACAAAGGAAGTGTTTGACATACAAAAATGCACTACATGCGGCTTTGCCTTTACGCAGGATTTCCCTGCGGAAGACGAAATAGGCGTCTATTACGATGCTCCGGAATACATTTCTCATTCGGATACGAATAAAGGTATTATAAATACATTATATCATTGGGCGCGGAAAATATCCTTAAATTCCAAATC
>JAISKQ010000220.1 GCA_031260865.1 Prevotella sp. | reverse complement strand
TTCACGTATTTATTACCACGGATAGTCCTTACCCATCCTTTTACATCAACGGCTGTTCCAAAATCTCTCTTTTTTTGGAGCAAATCTACAATTTTAGTTCTACGAATAGTCTCCATTTTTAATAAAGTGTATTTTATCTTCTTTTTATGTTATTCAAAAGCTCCCATACGAAGCATATTCACTTCTTTTTCGGTCAGATAACGCCATCTTCCCCGCTGTATATTTTTCTTGGTCAACCCTGCAAAATAAACCCTGTCGAGTTTTACCACCTGATAGCCAAGTTTTTCGAATATACGGCGGACTACGCGGTTACGTCCTGAGTGTATTTCGATGCCTACTACGTTTAGTACATCTTCCGCCTGATACGCGATCGAATCGGCATGTATTTCACCGTCATCAAGTTCTATACCGTCGGCTATAGCCTGCATGTCTTCGATAGCTACATCGCGGTCAAGTGTCACCTGATAGATCTTTTTCTTCTTAAATTTAGGGTGCATCAACTTGGAGGCAAGGTCTCCGTCGTTTGTCAATAGCAAAACCCCTGTTGTATTTCTGTCGAGACGACCAACCGGATAGATACGTTCGGGACAGGCGTTTTTTACCAAGTCCATTACCGTAAGGCGATTTTGAGGATCGTCGGAAGTCGTCACACAATTTTTCGGTTTATTCAGAAGGACATATACCTTACTTTCGAGGCGAACCGGTTGGTCATGGAATGTAACTAAGTCGCCACGCGTTACTTTAGCTCCCAATTGATCCGTCACTACGCCGTTTACTTTTACCACGCCTGCCGTGATGAACGCGTCGGCCTCGCGACGGGAACATACACCGGCGTTAGCCAAGTACTTATTCAATCGCAACGGTGTATTCGGGTCTATATTTTCTTTATATTTTACAGGCTTAACTAATTTCTTAATATTTTCTACCGATTTGCCATGACTTCCGCCGCGTTGACCTCCTGATGCCGGACGACGCTCATTGTTTCCATAGCCTCCGCCTCGGTTATCTCCACCTCGGTTATTATCTCCGCCCCGGTTATAGCTTCCGCCCCGGTTGCCGCCGCCATAGCTGTTACCGCCACTTCTGCTGTTGCCATAGCTGTTGCCGCCTCGGTTGCCTCCACCGTAGCTGTTGCCACCGCTCCTGCTGTTTCCATAGTTGTCGTTTCCGTAGTTATCGTTGTTTCTATTGCCGGAATAACCTCCGCCTCCCCTATTATCCGAATAACCTCCGGACTGGCGTTGACCTCCACTGTAAGAACGGCGTTCTTCGTTACCCCTGTCATAAGAAGGTCTTGGTTGACGATCCGATGAGCCGTATGAAGAATCCCTGTCTCCCCCTGTTTTGTAGGGGTTACGTTCTTTTACCCGGTCTCCATTATCATAGACCTGTTTACGTAAATCGCCTACACGAGTACGTTTCTTTTTTAACGGATCCGATCCGTTTGATTTGTTTGCTGATGAGTAACCATCCCGGCCTTCTCTATCATTCCCACTGTCTGTCGCCATTGTTTATTCCTTTTTTCTTTTGTTTAATAATAATTTTTTTATTCTTTTGATAGCCTCACGGTTATCTTGATATTACACGCCAGTATATGTATGGGGTGTAATCTTTCTTAGTTCGTCTTTCACGGCTTCACTAACATTCAGCTCATTGATAAAACTCGCGATCGACTCGGCCGTAATAGCGTTATTGGTGCGTGTAAGCGCTTTTAGCGCTTCGTAAGGCTTAGGGTAACCTTCGCGACGCAATATAGTCTGAATTCCTTCAGCTACAACAGCCCAACAATTTTCTAAATCTCTATATAATGTATCATTGTTCAATATTGTTTTTTCCAATCCTTTCAATGTACTTTGTATAGCGATTACAATATGTCCGACAGGTACTCCCACGTTCCTGAGCACGGTGGAGTCCGTCAAGTCCCTTTGCAAACGCGATATTGGTAATTTAGACGATAAATGTTCCAAGATAGCGTTAGCGATACCCAAGTTCCCTTCGGCATTTTCAAAATCGATAGGATTTACTTTATGGGGCATTGCCGAAGAGCCTATTTCTCCTTCTTTTATTTTTTGCTTAAAATACTCCATTGAGATGTATTGCCAAAAATCACGATTAAGGTCGATCATTATCGTGTCAATACGTTTCAATCCATCGAATATAGCCGCCAGATTGTCATAGTTAGAAATCTGGGTTGTCCATTCTTCTCTGACCAAACCTAACTTTTCGGATACGAATTTATTGGCGAACGCTTTCCAATCATATTCGGGATAGGCAACATTATGAGCGTTGAAGTTCCCTGTCGCCCCTCCGAATTTTGCCGAAAAAGGTATGGATTTCAGTAATTTCAATTGTCCTTCGAGGCGGCTTACAAAAACCATTATCTCTTTGCCCAAACGAGTCGGAGATGCCGGTTGTCCGTGAGTTTTCGCCAGCATAGCCACATCAGCCCATGTTGTCGCTTGATTTCTCAACTTTTCGATTAACTCGTTCAACAATGGGAAATACACATCATTCAAAGCGTCTTTCAACGATAATGGAATGGATGTATTGTTTATGTCTTGGGAGGTAAGCCCAAAATGAATAAACTCTTTATATTGCTGCAAACCAAGTTCGTCAAATTTTTCTTTGATGAAATATTCCACGGCTTTTACGTCGTGGTTCGTAATTTTCTCCGTCTCTTTAATATGTTGGGCATCGTCTTCTGAAAAATTAGTTACTATATCTTTCAGTTTAGGGAAAACAGCTTTGTCAATACCTATCAATTGAGGGAGCGGCAATTCGCATAGCGCGATAAAGTATTCTATTTCAACTAATACGCGGTATTTTACAAGTGCATACTCTGAAAAATAATTTGCTAGTTTTTCTGTTTTGTTTCGATAACGCCCATCTATAGGAGATATGGATGTTAAAGGGATTAGTTCCATATTGTTTTATTGTAAGTTCTATAAACTTTTTTAATATTCTTTTTTATAAAAAAATTTGTTTTCGATAATCACTATTTACTTTCGAGTACAAAGATATAATAAATATCATTTCAATCTATTTATAAAAGCAATAAAGTATTTATTTTTTCATCTTTTCACGCATATAATACAATCATCAACCACGCCTTACTGTCCATCTTTTCAGTCAACAGTCAGTAAATAGTGTACAAAATTTCAAGTGTACTCGCATGCTAGAACTCTTGTAAACTCAAAACTTAAAAAAGGTGACAAAAGTAACACTTTTCGGGTAACACCGCTTCGCGCTATTCTTAGAAATTGTTTAAATTTCTGTTGGTTCTTTTTCCTGCGCGCAATCACAGATTGCTTGCCTTCCTTTTGCCCAAAGCCGCAAAAGGAAGCAAAAACGCTTTAACGCCCACTTCATCTGCCGACCCGCTACGGGGCTTTATTTAAACAGGCTCTCAAAACTTAAAAAAGGTAACAAAAGTAACAGTTTTTTTATCTGCTTTCTCTGTCTCTTTTTTCGTCCATTCTCCCATTGCCTTGTAACTCGTAACTTTTATTTCGTTTACTAGCTTGTTAGAACTCTCGTAAACTTAAAAAGTGACAAAAGTAACACTTTTTAGTCATCACCGCTTTGCGCCAATTTTCATTTATTTCAAAGATCTCTTTTCAGTGAGCAATCAACAACTAATGGCAAATTGTAGAAAAAGTAACAAAAGTAACAAAAGTAACAGTCGTAAGTAGTTTCCTATATTTCAAGTTTACTAGCTTGCTAGTACTCTTGTAAACTCATTACTTACTACTCATTACTTAAAACTCAAAAAAAAGGTAACAAAAGTAACAGTTTTCAGTCATCACCGCATCGCACCATTCTTCTTTTTCTTGTAAACTTGCAAGCTAGTAAACTTGTAAACTATAACCCTCGTAACTTGTAACTCTTTACTTATTACTCAAAACTTACAACTCCTATATATAGATAATTCTATTGAAAAAAAATAACAAATTTCGACATTTATTTCCCCCATTTTCACAGATTACAAGCTTGCGCGGGCGAGGGGCTTGAAAAACCAGACTCTCATCCTCCCCAAGCCGCATTTTGCTTGTATGCTGTTATGAAAATATTGTCTTTCAGGCAAAGACAAAAAAATAGTTTTTTTTCATATCTCCGGTACTGTTCGGTGAATAGTTTCCGTCTGTTTTTTTTGTCACAAACTCGGAGATAAATACCAAGTATTCTTTTATCTTTGTACTTTTAGCCGATATAATAAGATACATAATAAACCTATAAATGAAATCAATGTTCGCTATTATCGTTTTTGTTATCTATCTGATAATCAACTATTATGTATTCAGGCATATATGGATCGCGATGCCTCCGAGTACAATGGGGCGGGTCGCTCTTATCTCAATCGCCGTCATTGTGATTTTATCATTAGTTCTCTCACTGGTGATAGGAGACGCCCTACCTGTAACGCTCGCTTCCATCTTATATAAGATAGGTACGACATGGTTTTTTATCCTGATCTATTTCTTTATCGTCATGGCGGTAAAAGACCTGTTCGGCTTGTCAAACAAGCTGCTGCACTTTATGCCGGGGGATGCCATCACACGTTACACAAGGGAAAATTGGGTCGGTCTGGGACTTATGGTAGGATTCATCGCGTTGCTAATGGTATGCGG
>JAISKQ010000171.1 GCA_031260865.1 Prevotella sp. | reverse complement strand
GGCTTGCCCGAAGCAATCCAAACAGTTGATAAGGATTGCTTCGTCGTTCCTCCTCGCAATGACGAAGACGAAATTATTTGACTTAGGTATTATAACCGACATTCATTTTTATTTATTATTACCTCGATTTACTTCATCTTATCCCAGATATAGCATTAGTAAATATTTCTGTATTTCTTTTATATACATCTTTGCTATGTGATAATTTTATAATCCTTCCGTTCTACAAATCTTTAACTTATAGGAATGCCAAAATTCTACTATTCGTGAATTTTTATAAGAACAAAAATAAATCATAAACTGTTTTAATACTATAGATATCTTTCTTTTAGCTGTTTAGAGATAGATTTTTTCATTTTTCTCTTGATTTAGCCCGCTAAATCAAGAGGGTAGAGTGAATTGTGAATCGGCGAAGCCAAATATCTGATCAAAAGAGCCAAAAGAGGATCTTAAAAGAGGTATAATAATATATTTTGATAAAATTTAACAGTTTCTTAATACTATTAGTCGTTTTTACATACACTTTTGTGGGCTTCGTCGGTTCTGACGAATTCCGGTGAGCGTTGGCTCGCGATTCGGCATAAGCGGAATAAATTCTGCTTTTGTTCTCGCTGCTTAAAACGTTCAGTAAAAATTAAACAGGTTCACAAAACTACAAAATTAAATAAGCACATGAAGCGATATTATTTTAACCTTGCGTTTATCTTGTGCATCACGAGTCTCTCGGCACAAGAAAACGATAAGTCTGAGCAATCTGTAAAAGAGTATATTATTCCCGAAATAGACATGGTTTATGTAGGAGGTGGTACAATTACGATGGGCTGCACCGCTGAACAAGGTCGTGATTGCAATATAGATGAAGAACCTGCCCAATGGGTAAGGCTTAGCTCTTTTTATATAGGCAAGTACGAAGTAACCCAAAAGCAGTGGAGAGATGTCATGGGCACGAATCCCTCTTATTTCAAAGGCGATAATTTGCCTGTGGAGCGAGTAAGCTGGAATGATGTACAGGATTTTATAGAGGAATTGAATCGAAAAACAGGCAAGAATTACCGACTGCCTACGGAAGCGGAATGGGAGTATGCCGCCAGAGGCGGCATCCAAAGCCAAGGCTTCAAGTACAGCGGAGGCAATTTCGCTAAAGGAGTGGCATGGTACGAGTGTAACATGACACATCCCATCGGAACGAAGCAAGCCAATGAACTGGGTATCCACGATATGAGTGGAAATGTAGCGGAATGGTGCGGCGATTGGTATGGCGATTATAACGACGGTTCACTAACTAATCCGCAAGGCGCCGCGTCAGGCTCTGACCGTGTGAGTCGTGGCGGTGGTTGGCTTCTCAGCGCGTGGAACGTGCGCGTTTCGTCTCGTGACGACTATCCGCCTGACTATAAGTTCGTCAATTTGGGTTTCCGCCTTGCCTGCGATTCGGTACAGAACATCAATAAAGATAGGCGGGAAGTAACAGAAAAAGCAAACGTTAATGAGGCGGATAGCGCATTTACCGCTATTCCACCAAAAGTTAATGTTAATGAGGTGGATAGCACACTTACCGCTATTTCACCAAAAGTCGATGTTAATAAGGTAGACAGCACATTTACCGCTATTTCACCAAAAGTCAATGTTAATGAGGCGGACAGCACATTTACCGCTATTCCTCCAAAAGTCAATGTTAATGAGGCGGACAGCGCATTTACCGCTATTTCACCAAAAGTCGATGTTAATAAGGTAGACAGCACATTTACCGCTATCCCACCAAAAGTCAATGTTAATAAGGTAGACAGCACATTTACCGCTATTCCACTAAAAGTCAATGTTAATAAGGTAGATAGCACATTTACCGCTATTCCACTAAAAGTCAATGTAAATAAGGTAGATAGTACACTTACCGCTATTCCACTAAAAGTCAATGTAAATAAGGTAGACAGCGCATTAACTGCTATTCCTCCAAAAGTCGATGTTAATGAGGCGGATAGCGCATTTACCGCTATTCCTCCAAAAGTCAATGTTAATAAGGTAGATAGCGCATTTACCGCTATTCCTCCAAAAGTTAATGTTAATAAGGTAGATAGTACACTTACCGCTATTCCACTAAAAGTCAATGTTAATAAGGTAGACAGCACATTGACCTCTATTCCTCCAATAAACATGGTTTATGTAGCAGGCGGTACATTTACGATGGGCTGCACCGATGAGCAAGGCGATGATTGCTATCCGAATGAAACCCCCGCGCATCAGGTGACGCTTAGTCCGTATTATATCGGCAAGTATGAAGTTACCCAAAAGCAGTGGAGAGATGTCATGGGGACAAATTCAAGTTGTTTTGAAGATGATAATCTTCCTGTAGAGAGTGTTAATTGGGATGATGTACAGGGTTTTATAGAGAAGTTGAATCAAAAGACAGGCAAGAATTACCGACTGCCTACGGAGGCGGAATGGGAATATGCCGCCAGAGGCGGCAATCAAAGCCAAGGCTATAAGTACAGCGGTGGTGATACAGTTAGCGAAGTGGCATGGTATGATGATAATTTAGGTGATGACACATCATATCCCGTCGGGACAAAGCAAGCCAATGAATTGGGTATTTACGATATGAGTGGAAATGTAGCGGAATGGTGCAGCGATTGGTATGGCGATTATAACAACAGTTCACAAACTAATCCGCAAGGCGCCGCGTCAGGCTCTGACCGTGTGAGTCGTGGCGGCGGCTGGCTTCTCTGCGCATGGAACGCGCGTGTTTCGTATCGTGAGGGCTATTCGCCTGATAGTCAACTTGTCTATTTGGGCTTCCGCCTTGCCTGCGATGCGAAATAAAATTATTTTATAGGTAGGGTAGGGGTGTGAATAAAGTAAACTTTTTATTTCGATTATGCCGAGTCGTGCGAAACGATGAAAAAAACAATTTTTTTTGTGTGAAAAGCGTCTAAATCTGTTGTTTTTTTCAAACAAAATTATCTAATAGAAAGCAGTTACGAGTTACAAGTTACGAGTAGAAGAGTTTTAAGTTGAAAGTAATAAGTTTTGAGTTTACGAGTATACAAGTGTACAAGTTTACAAGAAAATTATGAATGAAAAATGGGCGAAGCAGTGTTACCAGAAAAGTGTTACTTTTGTCACCTTTTTTCCCGATGTCCCGCAGGGACGGCATTATTAGAAATCAATGACAGATGAGCGGATTGGAATAGATAATCTCATCCCTGCGGGACTTAGAGCAGAGATACAGTCTTTTGCCGGTTACACGCAAAGCTTTGTCGGTATTTATCCCTATTGTTTCTTCACACGTAATATTTTACCGCTTAGCCATTTGCGGACAGGCTCATCATACAATTTCAAACAAGCGTATGAAAGGGCTATGACCGAAACGAACACCAATAGGGCTACCCAATAGGATTGCGCGAATTTATCGTGGAGCGTCATTGTTTCATCGAAGTTTTGGTTGGAAAGGTAGCCTGCCCAGATGTAGATAACCGGATAATTGACGATATACAACGGATAGGAAATATCGCCCAAAAACTTACAGACTTTCGAGGCGTATTTGCCTCTCACTTCGCCACTGGCGCCCATATAGACAATCAAAGGAAAAACGAGAATAATCACCATTGACTCATAGATGCCGTTCATCCAAAGATGCTCGTGGCCGCCCAATCGGGGCATGAAAAAAACAACTGCCAACAGCGCGCTGCACCAGAAGAAAGCGTTTTTTAGTTTCACCAATTTCCCCAAGCGATAGAGCAACAGCCCGGCAAAGAACGGGTATATCAGGCGCGTAAAACCGCAGCGGAGATGATGACCGCTAAACTCCCAGCCGCCGCCGACTTCACCGGTGGTCATTGCCAAGTGAATAGTGGCGCATGCCGCCAGAAAGACCAGCACAGACAAAAGTTTGGTCGAAAACTTGCGGATGAAAAGCCCATAGAGAATGTTGGCGATATATTCGTAGAACAACGACCAACAGGGCGCGTCCAAGGTGTACATCTCCTGCCAACCGCGAATATCCGCCGAGGGCGGCGTAGGAATTAAGAAGATGCCAAACGCTAAGTAAAGCGACAATTTCCACACGGGTATGTCCGCTATGAACGGAAATGCCGGCGATGCTCCGAAATAAAACAACACAGCCCCTAACGCCATGCCCATTACCACCATCGGGTGAAGCCGTATCAAACGGCGTTTGAAGAAGTTGGCGAAACTCATTTTCTTCCAACGGTCATCGTAAGCGTAACCAATCACAAAACCGGAAAGGACAAAGAAAAAATCCACAGCCAAATAACCGTGGTTGACAAATTTCTCGAAAGGGTCTAAGGTATAAGCTTCGAAAATATGAAACAACAATACCGCTACGGCTGCCACTCCACGCAAGCCATCCAGTATCTCGTAATGGGGCTTGGAACCCGATAAATTGGTATTAATGCTCATTATATTAAAAAATGCTGTGGTCTTGTCACAAAATTAACATAAAAATGTTTCTTGCCATGGTTTTTGATAAGATTTTCGGGATTGCAGCTAAAAATACCATTCCTTTTGACCATTAAGCCAAAAATCCCCCAAAGCCCCTCCAACCCAAGAGGAGACTTTCGCGAAGCAGTCGGACTGTCGACTGAAAAGAGGGGGTAGGGAAGATCGTTTGTTAGAATGGAACAACATTTCCACCACCCTGCATAGGATATGGTTCATTATTCGGAACAGGATTGTTGTTTATCTTTGAGGAGAACTGCTGGGCTGCCCCAAAATTATAGTCATCATCAATGTTCTGAAAGCGGGCAAACTCACTCTTGAAGCGGAGCATGACATCGCCGGTAGCGCCATTACGGTGTTTAGCGATGATAATCTCGGCTAATCCGATCAGTGAGTTACCCTTATCGTCTTCAAAAATCTTGTAGTATTCGGGACGGTGTATGAAACAAACCATGTCGGCGTCTTGTTCAATCGCGCCCGACTCGCGGAGGTCGGACAACTGTGGCCGCTTACCCTCGGCTCCGGTACGGCCTTCCACGCCACGGTTAAGCTGCGACAGGGCTATTATCGGTATATTCAGTTCTTTAGCCAAGCCCTTCAGCGAGCGGGAGATCATACTTACTTCCTGTTCGCGGCTGCCATAGTTCATTCCGCTGGCGTTCATCAACTGCAAGTAGTCGATAATGATTATCTTGACGCCATGCTCCCTGACGAGCCTGCGGGCTTTTGTCCTCAGCTCGAATACGGATAAGCTGGGGGTGTCATCAATGTATAACGGCGCGTCGTACAGTTCTTTTATCTTAAAGTCTAATTGTTCCCATTCGTAAGGTAATAACTGTCCGTTCTTTATTTTTTCGCCCGGTATTTCGCAAGTATTTACAATCAAGCGGTTTACCAACTGTACATTCGACATTTCAAGCGAGAATAGCGCGACAGGGCTTTTATAAGACACAGCCATGTTTTTCGCCATGGACAGCACAAATGCCGTTTTCCCCATCGCCGGACGAGCCGCTATAATGACGAGGTCGGAGTTTTGCCAACCGGAAGTAATCTTATCCAGAGCCGTGAACCCGGTTTCCAAGCCGCTCAATCCTTCCGGACGGCTGGCGGCTATTTCCAGTAGGTGTAAAGCTTCTTTAATGATAGGGTTTATCTGCGTGACATCCTTCTTCACGTTCCGTTGCGAGATATCAAACAACTTGCTCTCGGCTTCCTGCATCAGGTCGTCCACATCGGATGTTTCATCGAATGCCTTGTTCGTGACAAGTGATGAGAAAGAGATTAGTTCCCGCGCGAGGTATTTCTGGGCGATAATGCGCGCGTGAAATTCAATGTGTGCCGCGGACGCGACTTTCTCGGTCAATTGGGCGATATACACAGGACCTCCCACGGCTTCCAATTCGCCTTCTTTCTTCAGTTGCTCCACTACGGTGAGCAAATCGACCGGAGCCTGCCGGACGGCAAGGTCGATAATCGCCTTGTATATAATCTGGTGGATGGGATCGTAAAAGCTTTCGGGCTTCAAGATGTCGCTCACAACTGAATACGCGTCTTTTTCCAACATCAAAGCTCCGAGTATGGCTTCTTCCAGTTCTCTGGCTTGAGGCTGTATCTTCCCGATGTCCGGTACTAAGTTCGTTTCTTTCGGTTTTCGCCTTCCTTGGTTTTTATTGTTCGAGTCAGCCATCTTGTCTAAATCCCCCTTATGTTCTGTTATATTCGTCTCGTATTTTCATTCAAAGATAGAACAAAAAATGGTTGGAGAAGACATAAGTTTTAAACACGCTGTTAATAACTTCCTGTATTTCCTCACGGATTATACTTCGCGCCTTTCAATATCGTTTGTGCATCCATGGATAGAATGTCTCCCAACAGGAAACCTTTCTTTTTCGCGTACCGATTTACGATCTGCCATCCCATCCACGCGCCGGCGCGTCCCGGAGATTGAGGCGATATAACGGATGTTGACGACGCGTCATTTATAAGGCGCGTAATCAACATGTGGTTGGTAGAGTACAGGTAATTCTGTTTGACGATGGTTTGCCAGATACTCTTTTCGTTTTCTTTGCACCATTTGGCTTGGTCGGCGGTGTAGCCGATGATGTCATTCGGATCGCTATCGGGTAAAAGGACAGTCAGCGCGTACAGTACTTTTCCCTCGTTTACCATTGCTGTCAATAAGTTCTGGGCATCCGAACCCGCTTTTAGTATGTCGCTCATTAGCCAAGCCTTCAGGTAATCCCTGACAACATATTCGGGTCGCATCCGCGAACGCTCGTAAGGTTGGAAGAAATTCGCGTATAAAGGATAGTCGTCCCCCAGATACTTGTCGATAGATATGGAAATCAGGTTATCCACAATGATAACATTCTCACGGAATCCTGATACGTGCATGGCGAATCGAGGCAAGCTTTTCCCTGCGAACTGGTCTTCAACAATCGCGCTCACGGCGTTTAACCCATCTTCGTATGGCGTTGTGTCCTGATAAGCCTTTAACGCGTCCTGATATATTTTCAGCAGCATCTGATTTGAAAAGTATTCTTTCAAGGATGAGAAAAATGTTGACTCATCGTTCTGATCCAGCGTTATTTGCCCGAACGCCGGAAGCAAGTCGGGATATTTATCCTTCAGCTCTTTTTCCACCTCGGTGTTAGGTTGTTGCAGATAATTATATACATCTTTATCAAAGCGTATTATTGATATTCTGCTTTGCGGAGAGGGGTTACTATCTCCTTTGACAGTACCCGAACAACCGATGAAAGACGCTATGATAAAGACCAGTAGGTAAGTTATATTTCTCATTTGTCCTCTTTTAATATCTCTTTTTTGCGAAGATAGGTTATATTTCTTAATTTTGCCCTGCTTTATAAACAAACGCGCGCGTATAATGTTATAACTGAAAAATCGGTTATATATTATAAAGCGTATGCAAAGATAGAAAGCGCCAGCGACAAAGAACAGTAAAAAGAGATAATTAATGGTAACTATAATAGGCATAGAATCCTCCTGCGACGATACGGCGGCGGCTGTGATACAGGATGGGGTTCTTTTATCAAGTATAATATCCAGCCAGAAAGTGCATGAGAGCTACGGCGGCGTTGTGCCCGAATTGGCGTCCCGCGCTCATCAGCAGAACATAATTCCTGTTGTGGATCAGGCTCTGAAAAAAGCCGGAGTAAGTAAAGAAGACTTATCCGCGATAGCCTTTACCAGAGGTCCGGGACTAATGGGGTCTTTGCTTGTGGGCACATCTTTCGCGAAGGGGTTCTCTTCCGCGTTGAATATTCCGATGATAGATGTTAATCACTTGCATGGGCACGTTTTAGCCCATTTCATAAAGGAAACCAAGGACGATAACCATCAGCCTCAATATCCATTCTTATGCCTTCTTGTTTCGGGCGGGAACTCACAAATCATACTTGTGAAATCATATAAGGAGATGGAAATGATAGGGCAGACAATTGATGACGCTGCCGGGGAAGCATTTGACAAATGCGCCAAAGTGATGGGGTTGGGTTATCCGGGAGGACCTATCGTCGATAAGTTGGCAAAAGAAGGTGATCCGACCAAATTCAGATTGAATAAGCCCCATATACCGGGATATGATTATAGCTTTAGCGGATTAAAGACCTCGTTCTTATATCTATTGAGGGATGAACTAAAGAAAGACCCGGACTTCATAGAAAAGAACAAGGCGGATTTGTGTGCTTCTCTGCAAAAGACAATCATCGATGTGCTAATGGAGAAACTACGTCGTGCCGCGAAAGATTCGGGGATAAGCGAGGTTGCGGTCGCCGGAGGCGTATCCGCCAATTCGGGGCTGCGGGCTGCTTTTGAAGACCATGCGCGGCGATATGGCTGGAAGATACATATACCGCCTTTTGGTTACACGACCGATAATGCCGCTATGATAGCCATTTCAGGCTATTTCAAATATTTGGACGGCATCTTTTGCCCTATCGACGCCGCGCCTTTCTCCAGGGTGTCGATGTAATAGAATGCCATTATGGAAAATATACTTACTAAACGTATAACATGAAATTCATAGGAGCAATCGGCATTCCAATAGAAATGATTAAATCGCTATATTTCAATAAAATATATAAACACATAAAAAAACGCCTCCTTTTTCTTTTACTCATTTGTCCAATACTGCTTCCCGCGCAAAAAATATCGACGGATCGTATAAATTGGGCTTCTTTCCTGTCTCAGCACGATTTGGTATGGAACGCCATCAAACCCGATTACTACTCCGGCGCTATAATGGGCAATGGCTTGTTGGGCGTGAACATATACGCGGACAAAGAGGACAAGTCGTACCATTGGGATATTGGACGGAGTGATGTGACCGAAAATAGAGGAGGAGTCAACACGCTATATGACCAGGCTCGCTTGCCTATCGGTTACTTTAAACTGATTCCCGAAGGAGAAGTCCTTTCGGAGAACATGCGCCTATCGTTGTGGGATGCCGTTACCCAAGGACGGATTGAAACCGATAAAGGCGACATCTCATTCAGGACTTATGTGGATGCCAATCGGGAGGTAATCGTCATCGACACAGATGGAAACTTCAAATGGTCGTGGGTTCCCGGACAAGCCGTCAGTTCCCGGACTACCTTTGCGTATACCAGAGGCGGCACGCCCGAACAATACTTGAATAACCCGAATCCGCAAGTCGAACTGTTGTCGGACGGCGCTTTTGACTATTCTATCCAACGGCTCTTTTCCGGGTGGGTATATGTTACGGCATGGCATAGGTATACGTTAGGAGATGTGCGGCGGACGCTGGTTACCGTATCCTATAAAAGGAATGTTGACGAAGCGATTAGTGAAGCGAAAGCGATTATCAACGATTATAAGGCGAAAAGAGCCGAAGCTGTCGAGAATGAGCACAAACAATGGTGGCACAATTATTATCCGGCGAGCTACGCTACTTTCTCTAATACGATGATGGAGAGCTTCTATTGGATACAGCAATATAAGTTAGCCTGCCTAACCCGCCAAGACAAGAATATTATAGACCTGATGGGACCTTGGACAGACAAAACGCCTTGGCCTGCTATATGGTGGAATTTGAATGTGCAACTTACTTATTCTCCATTATTTACCGCTAACCGACTGGAACTGTCGAAACCTTTATGGGATGCCTTTGATAAGCGCTTGCAATCCTTGATAGATAATGTCCCGGTCGAAGACTGGCGAAAGGACGCGGCATATATAGGACGCAGCTCTTCTTATGATTTGGTGAGCCCGGCAAGGGTAAAATTAGTGGAAAGCAATCAGTATGAAGTGGGTAATCTTACTTGGGTACTCTATTATTACTGGCAATATTGCACTTACAAAGCCGACGACAGCGAGTTATTGAACAAGTTCTATCCTTTGTTGAAGAGGAGTATCGCTTATTACGACCATATCTTGTATAAAGGCGAAGACGGTAAGCTGCATTTGCCTGTCACGGCATCCCCCGAATATAAACCCGCGCCGGATTGTAATTATGACCTGTCTCTTTTACGTTGGGGTCTGACTACCTTATTGGATGTCAATAAGCAATATAAACTAAA
>JAISKQ010000125.1 GCA_031260865.1 Prevotella sp. | reverse complement strand
CGCGGAAATAAGATTATATAAATTTCAAAAACAAAATAGAAAACAAATCTGAAATGTCAGACATAGCTATATCATTTGAGAATATTTCGAAACAATATCGGTTGGGATTAATCGGCACAGGAACGATAACGCATGACCTGAACCGTTGGTGGCACGTTGTCAGAGGTAAAGAAGACCCTTATCTGAAAATAGGGGAAGTCAATGACCGTTCGACAAAAGCCGCCGGCAAATACGTATGGGCGCTAAAGGATATTACCTTTGATGTAAAACAGGGAGAAGTACTTGGCATCATTGGCAAAAATGGCGCGGGGAAATCAACCTTACTTAAGATTTTGTCCCGCGTGACGTCGCCAACCACAGGAAGCATAAAGGCAAAAGGACGTATAGCATCACTGCTTGAGGTAGGTACCGGTTTTCATCCCGAAATGACAGGCAGGGAGAATATCTTTATGAACGGCGCTATCATGGGCATGACAAAAGCCGAGATAAAGAGGAAACTGGATGAGATTGTGGATTTCGCGGGTGTGGAGAAATATATCGATACCCCCGTTAAGCGTTACTCTTCGGGGATGACTGTACGCCTTGGCTTTGCTATCGCCGCGCATCTGGAACCTGAGATATTGGTTGTGGACGAAGTGCTTGCCGTAGGAGACGCCGAGTTTCAGAAAAAAGCAATTGGAAAGATGCAGGATGTGTCGAGAGGGGAAGGACGAACAGTGTTGTTTGTGAGCCATAACTTAGATTCAGTCGCAACATTATGCAATTCATGTATCCTTTTAGAAAATGGAAAAACGATAGCTGGAGGAAAACCTAACGAAATTATAGCCACTTATTTAAATCGTAAAAGGCATAATAAAACCGATCATTTCTTTGTAAAAAATGAAAATTTACCTCATTTCAAAGAAATTCAGATAAAAACATCCGGACTTTTTTCCACACAAAGTTTTGGCGATCCTCTTTCAATTGAACTAAAAGTAAACTTTCCTAAAAAGATAGACGCATGCGAGATAGCATTCTGTATTGTAGAACAAGATAAAGAAACACCCATTGTCTATAACTGGTATTCCTCGGCTAACCAATTAAAAACATTAATAGGAAAAGAGGGTATTCAAACAATTCAGATTACGATACCACATCTCAGCCTATATAAAGGAAATTATTACTTTGAATTTTATTTATCGGATCCAAGAGGTAAAATGGTTTTTCATAAAATAGAAGATTTCTTTCCTTTCGAAGTTAACATGGTAGGAATAGAAAATGAATGGGGATTTCCGAACAACGCATGCAAATATATCGAATCTACTATTTGTGAGATAGAATAACTAAAAGATAATTTTTAAAGATGAATAATCTTATAAAAGACCAATTTACCCAACCTGATTTACAAAAGATCGGATATTCACTATATGCCATCAGGACAGTTTATTATCGGCTGTCACATCTGTAAAACCACAGATAAAAGGAATAGTCGTTGATTTAGGTTGTGGTGAAATGCCCTATAAAGATTTCTTATTAGAAAATGGGAATATTACAAACTATGTCGGCATAGATATAGAACCGACTGAATATCATAATCAGGTTAAGCCCGATTATTACTGGGATGGGAATACGATACCACTACCAGATGATTATGCCGATTGGTTTATTCTAACCGAATTTCTTGAACATTATTTTGATACGCAACACATTCTAAAAGAGATACATCGTGTTCTCAAGCCCAATGGACAGATTTTTTTTACTGTTCCTTGTATATGGCCTTTGCACGAAATACCATACGATGAATATCGTTTTACTCCCTTTTCTTTAGAAAAACATTTCAGATTAGCCGGATACAACAACGTAGAAATAAATCCTTTGGGAGGAATAAATCGTAGCCTTGCCATTATGTTAGGTGTGTGGAGGGAAAATTATTATTCATGGTCTGCCAGCAGACTAAAACGATATGGTAAGCGATTATTATTACGATTTTTGGCAACGTTTTATAATTATCTGCTGAAAAATGATCGTTTGCCGGAAAAATATACAAATCATAACTTTATTTCGGGTTTATGGGGAATTGTGGAAAAATAAAAAAGATTCTTTTTCATTCAGATCTAAGAGAATGGGGCGGAAGTGAAGAACTATGGTTCAGAACCGCAAAGATTGCTCTAAAAGAAGGTTTTTCAGTTGGTATATATACCCGCAAAGGGATGCTGCCTCAATCTAAAATAGCAGAACTGCAACAATATCCAAATGTGACTTTCTTTTATGGAAGACCTGCGCACTTGATCGCACAGATTATAAATCGTGTTCTTCGCATTTTATCTCCTAAATACAGATTTTATTATATCTATGACGATTTTAACGAAGAAGCTATCAAATGGCAACCGGATTTAGTATTATTTTCTCATGGGAATAATCTTGCGGCAGAACCTATTATTCCTTTATTCAGAAAAAATAATATAAGATATTGTACAGTAGGGCAAGCCGCCATAGACCAATACAGTCCCAGTGATAATATTATCCCTTCGATAAAGGAAAATTTTAAATTCTCACAAGAAAATTATTTTGTTAGCCAAGCCAATTTAGAACTGACCGAATTGCAGATAGGTTGCAAAATAAATAATTCCAAGGTAGTTCGAAATCCATTTAATATTCCATATCATAACAACTTGAGCTATCCTGACAATACGATTTTTAAACTCGCTTGTGTAGGGAGATATGATTTTGGTCCCAAAGGGCAAGATATATTATTAAAAGTTCTAAGTCAACCAAAATGGAAAGAAAGAAACATCGAAATTAATCTATACGGTAAAGGTCCCAATGAAATGGGTATAAAAGGTCTTATAAATTATTTCGGATTAAAAAATGTATTTATTAGAGGATTCTCTACAACCATTGATATCTGGAAAGAAAACCATGCCTTAGTTTTACCTTCACGATATGAAGGGCTTCCGTTAGTAATTGTAGAAGCCATGTTATGTGGTCGTTTTGCTATAACAACCAATGTAAGTGGAAATGGCGAAATTATAATTAATAACGAAAATGGGTTTATAGCAGAAGCGCCTCAAGTAGAATATTTGGACAATGCGATGGAAAGAGCTTGGTCAAGAAAAGAAGAATGGCAGAATATAGGCGATAAAGCAAAAAAACATATTATAACTTTAGTCCCTGAATGCCCTGAAAAAGTCTTTTTTGACGAACTCTTATCGAAATTATAATGATATATTTGCATTATGCTAAAAATATCTATAATAGTACCCGTTTACAATGTATCCGACTACGTCCTCAGATGTGTAGATTCGGTTATTAGTCAAACATACCCTTATATCGAATGTTTATTAATTGACGATTGTTCTCCTGATAATAGTATGGAATTAGTTAAAGATAGATTACAGTCCTATCGCGGTTCCATTGATTTTAAAATAATCTGCCATGAGGCAAACAGAGGATTATCTGAAGCTCGCAATACCGGTATAAACAATGCCACCGGCGACTATTTATATTTTTTGGATAGTGACGATGAAATAACCTGCGACTGTATAGAGACACTAGTTAATTTGTGCCAAAATCAAGAAGAAATGGCGATAGGAGACTTTAAAGTAGATGGGGGAGCTTTAGATATCCATATTAAAATTGAGAAACCGTTATATAGCAATAAGGATATTTTTAACTCATACATAAGCCGATTTTGGTATGAAATGGCATGGAATAAATTGGTTCGAAAAGATTTTATTTTAAAAAATGATTTATTCTTTTATCCTAACCTAATTCAAGAAGATGCATTGTGGAGTTTTCAGGTAGCATCTAAATTAAAATCATTAAATTTTACCAACAAAGAAACATATATATATCATGTCAGAGAAGGCTCATTATACACGACATATAATCTAAAAAGAGCGAATGATATGTCGATCTTGCTAAACGAAATAGTAGAGACATCATTAACGCTACCATATAATGTATCAAATTATATAATTACATTTGCTATGTGGTCTGTAGATCACGGTTATTATAAAATATTCAGCCCCCTGTCGCAAAAACAATTATTCTATAACTTTGTAAAAAAAATAAAGGCAATAGTCAATAAATATCCTATGTATGATTTGAATGAAGAAGCAAAAAAAAGATTTGCCATTATAAACCAGCCCTTACTATGTAATATATATTATAAATATAAACATTACAAGATAATCAACATTATTTTTCATCGCATCATTTTCAAATTTCTTTTTAAATAATTATTAATTAATGACACAAATCTCCATCATAGTTCCATGCTATAATCAAGCGCAATACTTGCCGGAATGTTTACAATCTGTAATAGACCAAACATATTCTGATTGGGAATGTATTATCGTCAACGATGGTTCTCCAGATAATACCGAAGAAGTTGCTTTGGAATGGATAGCTAAAGATAGTCGCATAAAGTATATTAAAAAAGAAAATGGAGGATTAAGTTCTGCTAGAAATACAGGTATAGAGATTGCCATCGGAAAATGGATTCTACCACTTGACTCGGATGATAAAATTGGCAATAAATATTTAGAATTTGCTACTGAAGTAATAGAATCAAATCCAAATATTGGGTTGGTATATGCTAATGCGTATATGTTTGGAGATCAAAACTGCGCTTGGAAACTTCCGCCTTACAGTTTTAAAGCCATGTTAAGAAGTAATATGATATACTGTTCCGCCCTATATAAAAAAGAGGATTGGCTTACTGTGGGTGGCTACGATTCGAAGATGAAACATGGTTGGGAAGACTGGGAATTTTGGATAAATATGTTGGGTACAACAAAGCAAGAAGTATATAAACTTGATTATGTGGGCTTTTATTATCGTATAAAAAACAACTCTATGATATATAATCTTGCTAGAAATGAAGAAGTTATAAAAGAAAAAATCAAATACGTTTTCAAAAAACATATTGATCTATATTTAGAAAATTTTGGAACATATCAGTCTTTACTTGATACTATTGATGATTTAAATTACAACGTATATCTCTATAAAGAAAAAGTAAATAGATTTGAAAGGAATCCCGTTATAAAACTGTTCAAAAAAATATATAAATTATTCCATTAACCCCATGCTCTCTGTAATCCTACCCACATACAATCACGCGCCATATCTGAAGCAACGGATAGACTCTATTCTGAATCAGACCTATCAGGATTTTGAGTTGATTATCTTGGACGATTGCTCTCCGGATAATAGCAGGGATATTATTAAGGAATACAGAGGCAACCCGCATATATCGCACATTGTTTATAACGAAACAAATTCCGGTTCCACATTCAAGCAATGGAAAAAAGGGATTGAATTAGCTAAAGGAGAATACATCTGGATAGCCGAAAGCGACGACTACGCCGAACCCACATTGTTGCAAAAAGCGATGGACTCTATCATCAAATATAATTCCGTACTCTGCTTCGCGCAAACGAAAATAGTGGATAAGGACAACAATATCGTAATGGAACAGCCCCCTATCCTACCCGATCGCTCGATGAATATAAATCAATTCACAAAAGACTATTTATTGTACAGCAATCCGGTTTGCAATGCCAGTATGGTCGTTTTCAGAAAGCAAGCTGTAGCCGAAAACGCATGGAGCGAGATTATAAAATTCAGATATTGTGGCGATTGGCTATTATGGGGTAGCTTGGGTGGAAATAAAAACGCGACCGTTTCGGAAGTAAAAGAATACCTGAATTATTTCAGAACCCACTCCGTAAATGTATCAAACAAGTCCGAAGATAAAGGCTTAGGCATATTAGAAGGCTATAAAGTATCCAAATTCATTGTAAAATGGCTACATTTGAAATTAGATAACAAATATAGCCTGAACTGGTATTATAAATGGCAAGAGTATAAAGTAAAATTCTCTTATCCGAAAGCCATAAATAAGGAAATTTTATGTATGTTTATAAAAAATAGGCCGATGGTTGCCTATTATGAACTGAAAAGATTAATATCCGGAGTTATAAAAAGATGAAAGTATCCATCATAACAATTAATTACAATAATGCTGTTGGGCTGAGAAGGACAATAGAAAGCATTGTATCCAAAAACCTTACGGATATAGAATATATTGTTATTGACGGAAACTCAACCGATGAAAGTGTTGGAGTAATAAAAGAATACAGCGACAAAATAAGCTATTGGGTAAGCGAACCCGACGCCGGCATTTATAATGCCATGAATAAAGGTATCAGGCAAGCTACCGGAGAATATGTCATATTTATCAATAGTGGCGATACCATTTGTAAGCATAGCGATATGCAACAAATTATCAGTCAAATATCAGGAGAAGACATTATTTACTTCAATCTTGAGATTAATGATTTGAATACAAATATCGGTTATACAAAGGAATATCCGGACTTCCCCGATTTTAAATATTTCATTGAAGATACGTTACCACATCCCGGCTCTTTCATCAAAAAAAAATCGCTGGTAGATTACGGTTATTATAATGAGGATTTGAAAATCACCTCTGATTGGGCATTTTTCATGGACTCCATCTGTATAAATAAATGTACATACAAGCATATCAACGCTTGCTTCTCCATATTCTATCTGGACGGTATAAGTTCGAACACAGATAGTTACGAGCTTATTTTCCTTGAAAGAAAGAATCATATAGCCTCTGCCTATCCTTTATATACAAGCATATATGAAGATTGGAAGAATGTGAAACAAGAACTCTACAAGTTGAAAACATCCATAAGTGTCAGGTATTTAAAGAAGTTTGGTTTCCTGAAATGGCTTAAACTCTAAAATATAACATTATGAACCCGATTATATCCGTTATCATGCCATGCTACAATCAGGCTAACTATATGCCTGAAGCGCTGCAATCTCTTCTCCATCAGGATTATCCTTATTGGGAATGTATTATAGTGAATGATGGTTCACCCGACAATACGGAAGAAGTGGCTAAGGAATGGGTAGAAAAGGATAAGCGGTTCAAATATTTTTGGAAAGCCAATAGCGGTGTCTGCGACACACGGAATTATGGCGTAAATCAGGCGACAGGAGAATATATTGTCCCATTAGATGGAGATGACAAATTAGGGCCTCACTATTTTAGCGAAGCCATTGAAGCCTTTACTGAAAATCCTGATATAAAACTCATTTACAGCGATACCGTACTCTTTGGCGATAAGAATGAGGAAGTTATAAATCCGGAATTTGTCTATAAAAATATGCTGACAGAAAACCAAATTTACAATTCCGCCATGTTCAGAAAAGTGGATTTTTGGGAAGCAGGAGGCTATAACATAAATATGTTTGAAGGAATAGAAGATTGGGATTTTTATCTATCGCTGATAAAGCCAAACGATAAAGTCGTTAAACTCAATTCTTTCCATTATTATTACAGAATAAAGGAAATATCGCGTTCGATGCGTATATTCCGCGAAACAGAAAAAAACGACGCGATGCTTCTGCAAATGTTTAAGAATCATGTACCTTTGTTTCTTGAATATTTCAATCCCGTAAGAGACAAGATTGAGGCGGAGACATACAAAAAAGAACTCCATTGGCACTATCACACCATTGATTACAGAATAGGAAGAATGATTTGCGCGCCATTGCGTTCCCTAAAAAAAGCCTTTAGAAAGATTTTCTCTCTATAAGATTGGTTTTGTGATACAAACTATTATGAAAGTAAACGTTATACTCATCACATATAACCATGCCGATTATATCCGGCAAGCTCTTGAAAGCATTTTGATACAAGAGACGCCATATAATGTGGAAATTATTGTCGCCGATGATTGCTCGACTGATAACACGGTTGAGATAATAAAAGAGTACGAAGCTACTACTCAATTCACATTTCGGTATCTGCCCAAGACAAAGAATATAGGGTATATCCGTAATTACCGACAAGCCTTTGCCGCCTGTACAAGCGATTACATCGCCATTATGGAAGGTGACGACTATTGGGTAAAACCAACTCATTTACAGAATCATATCCATTTTATGGAAAAGCTGCCCGAAGCGTCGATGAGTTATAACAGGCACATACGATTGTTTGAAGACCAACACAGGGAAGAAATATTCGATTGGACAGACAGCAAAGATTATCAACTGGTTACGACCGAACAGCTCGCGTTAGGAAACCGGATTGGAAATTTGTCATGTTGCGTATTCCGGGGAAATTTAGTCCGGCAGTTAGATCCGAAACTATTTGATATGGAAATTGCCGATTGGATGCTTGGAATGTATATGGGACAATTCGGGGCATTAGCCTATCTCAAAGACGTGACTTCCGCATACCGTATCCATGACAATGGGCAATGGTCTAAGATGAGCGAAAAAAGCCAATGCGAGAGAATAATAGAGCTGATAAACCAATACGATAAATATTTCGATTATAAATATACTGAAGCTTTTACAAGGCATAAACGACGGTTGGAGATACTTCTCTATGGCGATAAATCTTTTAGAGGTCGCCTAAAAAGCATCACTCCCGAGTTTATCCGAAAAATATACAGGAAACTTTTGATTAACTATCAGGTTTAATTCTTAATTTATAACCCGTAACTTGTAACTACTAAAAAAATATGAATAAAAAAATAATGGTAACCCAGCCTGCTCTTCCTCCGTTGGACGAGTTTATTCCTTATCTTGAAAAAATATGGGATAACAAATGGCTGACAAATGACGGACCTTTTCACCGACAATTTGAAAAAGAACTGGCCGAATACCTCGGCGTTAAATATATATCCCTATTCTGTAACGGAACTTTAGCCCTGATAACCGCATTACAGGCTCTTCGTATCACAGGAGAAGTGATTACGACTCCTTTCAGTTTTGTGGCTACAACACATTCTTTATGGTGGAATAATATCAAACCTGTATTTGTTGACATTGAGGACAAATATTACAATATCGACCCAAAGAAGATAGAAGCCGCCATCACCCCACAGACCACAGCCATTATGCCTGTACACGTTTACGGCAATCCGTGCGATGTGGAAGAGATACAACGCATAGCCGACACGTATGGGCTTCGAGTGATTTACGACGCGGCACATGCCTTTGCTGTACAAAAAGACGGACAATCGGTGTTGAACTGGGGAGACTTATCCATTCTCAGCTTTCATGCCACAAAGGTTTTCAATACCATAGAAGGGGGTGCAATCGTTTGTCAGGATGAAAAGACAAAGCAGCGTATCGACCTGCTCAAAAACTTTGGTTTCAGAAATGAAACAACTGTCATCGAACCCGGCATTAACGGTAAAATGAACGAATTGCAAGCGGCCTACGGCTCACTTCAATTGAAATATGTAGATAGTTATATCGGCAAGCGCATCGAATTAGCCGAGTTATATGATAAGCTATTAAAGGATGTACCGGGAATTACCTATATGAAAGTAGGCGAAGGAGTAAGCCATACTTATCCATATTATCCTGTACGCGTAAATACAGCGGAATATGGCATGAGCCGCGACGACCTTTATTTCAAATTGCAGGAATATGAAGTGTTCGGACGCCGTTATTTCTATCCGCTAATCAGCGATTTCCCAACATACAGAGGACTACCATCCGCCAGCGCCAGTAATCTGCCTGTGGCAACTCAGGTGGCAAAAGAGATTATTTGTCTGCCTATGTTTGCCAATCTGGAATTTGAAGACGTGGAACGGATATGCAACCTGATAAAACAATTCGCAAGTAAGTAATAAATAGTTTATTAGAGTTCAAGTTTACTAGCTCGCTAAAATTTAAGTACCAGTAAACTAAAACTCTTGTAAACTAAAACTCTAAGAACTTGTAACTTGTAACTCGTAACTAAATTATAAAATGAAACTCGGTATCATGCAGCCTTATTTTCTTCCGTATATCGGATATTTCCAATTGCTGAACGCTGTGGACAAATATGTGATATACGACAACATACAGTTTACAAAAAAAGGATGGTTTAACCGTAACCGTATCTTTCAAAATGGGAAAGATGCTTTGATTACAATTCCTATCGAAAAAGATTCGGATTATCTGGACGTCAAAGACCGGCTTGTTTCCGCGAGTTTCGATAAGAAAAAATTGTTGAACCAAATACGGGAATCCTATCGCAAAGCTCCATTCTTTCAGGTTGTGATGCCGATGATAGAAGATATAGTGGATTATGAAGACAACAATCTTTTTTCATACATCTACCACTCTGTCAGAGAAGTATGCAAATATCTGAATATCGAAACGGAGATTATAATTTCATCCACCGTCCATATCGACCATTCCCTGAAAGGGCAGGACAAGGTAATCTCCATCTGTAAGGCGTTAAATGCCACCGTTTATTACAACGCCATAGGCGGACAAGGATTATATTCGACCGCCGATTTTGAGAAAGAGAATATCGATTTGCGTTTTATTTCTTCTAATCCGATAATTTACAACCAATTTGCAAATGAATTTGTACCTTGGCTGTCAATATTGGATGTTATGATGTTTAATCCTGTGGAGGAGATAAAAGCAATGCTAAATGATTATAAATTAATTAACGCCCCCTTACCCCTCAAGGGGGAAAATTCCACCCCTTTGGGGAGGTAAGGAGGGGCTTATTATATGAAAGAAATAGGTGGATACTTCGAGCTTCAACTACGAAAAGGCGAACACTACCATAAGGGTGCTGTACAGCTAAACACGGCGCGTAACTGCCTCGAATACATACTAAGAGCCAAAAAGTATAAAAAAATATATATCCCCTACCTTGATTCGGAGGTTATATGGGAACCCATGAAGAAATTAGGCGTCGAGTACGAATTTTATTCCATGGATTCACGACTGAATCCTATTTTCGACAAGGAGATAAAAGAGGGCGAAGTATTCTTTTACTCAGACACTTACGGAGTGAAGTGCTGCACGGTGGCAAATTTAGTAAAGCGATTCGGCAAACAACTGATTGTGGATAATACCCATGCCTTTTTTTCCCTGCCATACGAAGGGATAGACACGATATATTCTCCTCGCAAATTCTTCGGACTGCCCGATGGAGCTTATCTTTACACCGATACGTTGCTGGATGACGAATTGGAACAAGACATGTCTATCCCGCACATGACGCATCTGCTGAAGCGAATCGAATACAACAGCGGTAATGCCGGTTATCAGGATTATCTTGACTATTGCGCAAGCTTAGTCAATCAACCGATAAAACGAATGTCGAACCTGTCTGCCGCCTTACTTGCCAATATCGACTATAAAAACCTGAAAGAAAGACAGATAAGTAATTTTAGGTACTTACATTCCGTTTTGGGCAAAGATAATCCATTTGAGTACGATGATTTTCCGGCGGATACTTGTCCTCTCAGCTATATGTTTTACTCGGAAGACCCTAATCTAAGAAAAAAGCTGATAGAGAATAAGATCTATGTTTCAACTTATTGGAAGGAGACATTAAAGTTGGTTGAGAAAGATTCATCGGAATACAAAATTGTGAATTACCTGCTGCCTTTACCCTGCGACCATCGCTACGATGAAGAAGATATGAAACGAATAATAGATGTTATCAGGCACAGATAAAATACAAGTGAATCCATTACCCCCTTTGAAGCAGGGCAGGGAGAGGTGAGCAACCTAAGCTTTCGTTTTTCCGATGGAGAAGCGTCGGCTATAGACAATATCTTCCTTACTATTAAAAAGGTGAGCGGATAACAATACGACTTTTCCAACGGATGCGAAATTGAGTAAAAAGGTAATAGATAATTCTTCTAATTAAAAAGGTAACAAAAGTAACACTTTTCAGGTAACACCGCTTTGCGCCATTCTTAATATACTCATTACTTACTACTCATTACTCAAAACTTAAAAAAGGTGACAAAAGTAACAGTTTTCAGGTAACATCGCTTCGCGCCATTCTTTATATACTCATTACTTACTACTCATTACTTAAAACTTAAAAGGTAACAAAAGTAACAGTTTTCGAGTAACACCGCTTTGCGCCAATTTTCATTTATTTCAAAGATCTCTTTTCAGTGAGCAATCAACAGTGAAAAGCCAACAACTAACAGCTAATATTGAAAAAAGGTGACAAAAGTAACACTTCTTAGTCATTATCACGTTGCGCCATTCTTTTTCTTGTAAACTTGCAAGCTTGTAAACTCAAAACTTAAAAAAGGTGACAAAAGTAACAGTTTTCGGGTAACATCGCTTCGCGTCATTCTTTTCTTGTAAACTTGTACACTTGAACTCTACAAAACTAAAACTCTCGTAACTTGTAACTTGTAACTGTTTTATATATAGATAATTTTGT
>JAISKQ010000118.1 GCA_031260865.1 Prevotella sp. | reverse complement strand
GGCAAAGATATAGCTTTAGGTTAAAATAACATCACTTTTAAACCTATAAAAGTTGTAAAAAAATTGCTTTTTAAGCTATATCTCTATAATTTTAGATGTTCTTAGAAAATATGAGTAATAATTAAATAGTGAAAAATGACAATTAAAGATTTAAAACCAAGTGGTATATGGAACTATTTCCATGAAATAACCCAAATTCCGCGCCCTTCTAAAAAGGAAGAAAAAATAATAGCTTATCTGCTGGAGTTCGCTAAAAAACACCATCTTGAGGTGAAAAAAGATGATGCCGGTAATGTTTTGATCACAAAACCTGCTACCAAAGGAAAGGAAAACTTGCCGACCGTTATATTGCAAGGTCATGTGGATATGGTTTGTGAAAAAAACAGCGGCACGAAGCATGACTTCGATAATGACCCGATAGAAACAGTCGTGGACGGTGACTGGCTGAAGGCTAAAGGAACTACGTTGGGCGCCGATAATGGTATGGGTGTGGCTGCCGCTTTGACGATACTCGCTTCCGACACAATAGAACACGGTAAATTGGAATGCTTGTTCACGGTGGATGAAGAAACCGGCTTGACCGGCGCTTACGCGTTGAGTAAAGACTTCCTGAATGGGGATATTCTGATAAATTTAGATACGGAAGAAGAAGGCGAAATATATGTAGGTTGCGCCGGAGGCAAGGTTACTACGGTTGCTTTCTCTTATAAAAAGCAAGAAATACCTGCCGGTTATTTTTGGTTCAAGGTGCAGGTTAACGGCTTGAACGGCGGGCACTCAGGCTCGGAAATTCATAAAGGTTTGGGAAATGCCAATAAGATATTGAATCGTTATTTATGGGCTTTGAGCCGGAAATTCGACTTGGCTTTGGCGGCGATAGACGGCGGTAACCTGCATAACGCCATCGCGCGCGAAGCGTATGCCATTGTCGGTGTGCCGTATAATCATAAAGAAGACGTCATTGTTGAACTGAATATCTTGGCTCCTCAAATCGAAGCTGAACTGAAGGCGGTTGATCCGAATGTGAAAATGACCGTGGCGTCGGCGGATGCTCCTGCTTTTGTGTTGGATAAAGAGACGACAACTAATCTGTTGAACGCGTTATATGCTTGTCCTCACGGTGTGTTGGCGATGAGTCACGAAATACCGGGATTGGTGGAAACATCCACAAACTTGGCTTCCGTGAAAATGAAAGAAGGAAACAAGATTGTTATCACGGCAAGTCAGAGAAGTTCGGCCAACTCATTGAAAGATAACGCCGCGAATATGGTTAACGCCGTGTTTACATTGGCAAAGGCGGATGTGTCGCATACCGCCGGGTATCCGGGCTGGAAGCCTAATCCGGACTCTGAGATATTAGCCGTGGCTAAAAAAGCGTATAAAGACCTCTTTGGCAAAGATCCTGAGATTATGGCGATACACGCGGGTCTGGAATGTGGTTTGTTCTTGGAAAAATATCCTCATTTGGATATGATTTCCTGCGGACCTACGATCCGAAACGCGCACTCCCCTGAAGAACAGATAGAAATATCTTCGGTGGAAAAATGGTGGAATTTCTTGTTGGAAACATTGAAAAATATTCCCGCTAAATAACTTGGTTGCAAGTCACGAGTGGAAACCTGATTCAATAAAGTGTGGATAATTTCCTTTGTATGGCGTTGGCAGAGTCAACGCCATGTGGGAAAATATAATATTTAAACAGTTTCTAAACCGAAGCGGTGGTATTAGAGCCGATAATGCGTTAAGATGTGGATAAATAGAATTAAACATTAATAAATTATTTTTAATTTTGTTTTTGGTTTTCACAAGCCTTTGCTTACAAGCACAACCGCCACAGGGAGGTAACAGGGGAATGGGTAGAGGTAACCGGCAAGGATCGCCATCGGGTATGAGGCAACGAGGAGAACTAAGAGGGGAGACTATGGGAGGAGAACAGCTAAGACTTGATTCCTTTCCTGAAATTCCTGATATAACCTTAGAACAACGTGCTGATGTCGGATTTATTTTAGTCAAAGAAAGGCAAGATGTTCTCAAGCAAGTCCGGAAAAAGCGCGAACTAATGGAAAAAGACAAACAATCGCCCGATAGAAGCGAAAAAGAGAAAGCGAAAACGCAAAAGAATCTTGCTGAAGTTGATGGTAAAATTCAAAAGCAAATCGAAAAGTCGAATGAGAAAATTCGGAAAATTTTGACTGACAAGCAATATCAGGTGTTTTTGGAAAAAAGGAATGATTTCAAATTCAATAGAATTACTCCTTCGAGATTTCGTCAGTCGGAAGAAAGAGGCTTCGGAAGAAGGTTGGAAGGTGGTGGAGGAATCGAATTTGGACGATAAAATTGTTTCAATTTCATTCGCCATTTATCGCGGCTTGGTATAAGCGAAATAAATTCCGCTTCTGTTCTCGCTGCTCGAAATGTTTGTTAAACAGGTTCTAAATCAGATAAAATAATGAGTAAAATGAAAATTGAGATATGGTCGGATATCGCCTGTCCATATTGTTACATAGGAAAACGAAAATTAGAGAAAGCGCTGGAACAGTTTCCTCACAGCAAGAGCGTGGAGTTGGTGTGGCATAGCTATGAATTAGATCCTGATTTGCCTAAAAAAGCGACCGGGCAGTCTATCTACAGCTATTTTGCCAAAAGATTTAATATAACGGAGAACGAAGCCCGCGCTTCACAGGCTGAAGTGGCGAAGCTGGCTAAGGAAGTGGGACTGGACTATGATTTTGATAAGTTAGTGGTGGCAAATACTGCTGACGCCTTACGTTTGGTGAAACTTGCGGCTGAATCCGGCTTGGCGACAGATGCGGAAGAAGTTTTATTTGACGCTTATTTTGTTAAAAGAATGGACATTAGCGATCCGAAAGTTTTGACGCGGCTTGGCGTGCAAATAGGATTAAAGGAAGCTGATATATCAGCTATGCTGAACGGTAATAGTTATGTAATTGATATAAAGGCTGATATGTCGTATAGCGAGGACGGATTGAATTTGGAATACATTCCTTTTTATGTGTTTAATAATAAGCAGATAGTGCAAGGTTCTATTCCTTCGGAGGAGTATCTGAACGTGTTGAATGAAGCATACGCCGAATGGCAAGCGACCGGGATTTCTTCCGAAAGAGGAGATATTATAACAGGACAATCTTGTTCGATAGACGGTGTATGTAGTTGATGAAATTATTTAGGATGAAAAAAGAAATATGCCTTATCTTGTTTGCTATCTGTCTTTTGGCGTTTGATTCATGTCAGGATAAGGATGATTTTTCGTCCGATAAAAGTCTGTCGTTAACATTCTCGGCTGATACAATCCGCTTTGATACTGTTTTTACAACAATAGGATCCGCGACAAAGCAATTCAAAATATATAACAGGAACGGTAATTCTCTAACAATAGAATCCATCGAATTGATGAATGCCGCTAAAAGCGGATTCAGAATGAATATTGATGGGAAGAAGGGAACATCGCTTACGAATATAGATATATTGAAGAAAGACAGCCTTTATGGCTTTGTGGAAGTGACCGTTGATCCGACGAACTCTAAGAACCCGTTATTGATAAGGGATTCTATTCGCCTTACAGTGAATGGGAATACGCGGTATATACAATTAGAAGTGGTTGGACAGGATGTGTATATATGGAAAGACAAGGTGACGGTAACCAAAGATTCTGTGATAACAGGAGATAAGCCGATTCTTATCTATAATACACTGGTTATAAATAAAGGTGTAAAGTTGGATGTCGAAAAAGGAACTACTTTCTTTCTGCGGAACAATGCCGTGATAGATATTTCCGGTACTCTCGTTGCCCATGGCGAGTTGAATGAGCCTGTTGTGTTCAGGGGCAGCCGTTTTGACAATATAGAAGCAGATATTCCGTTTGATAATGTTCCCGGTCAATGGACGGGTGTTATTTTTCGGTCGGACAGCTATCATAATATATTAGAAAATGTGGTGGTGAAGAACGCTATTCGGGGCGTGACATTCGATGCCTCTGAACCCGGTATTCAAAAAGCCGATTTGGTAAACACGATTGTGCAAAATACGTCCGAATATGGACTACAAGCGATTAATTGTAAAATAACCGCTCGTAATTGTCTGTTTGCCAATTCGAGAGGATCTGTGGCGGCGTTGCTGGGAGGCGAATATTCTTTTTTGCATTGCACGTTAGCTAATTATTATAGATGGGCTGCGCGTCGAGCGGAATGTTTGGAGTTGAGTAATTCGGATGGCAAGGATTCTTACGCGTTGACTACGTGTGATTTCACCAATTCGATTGTGTTCGGTTCGGCGCAGGATGAGTTATATCTTAGCGGGAGAGGAACAGCCGCGTTTAATTATGTGTTTCGCAACTGCCTGTTGAAAACGCCGGAACAGGCGAATGAGCATTTTGTAAATATTATATGGAATGCCAATCCTTTATTTGTCGATTTGAATGGAAAGGGGATTTATTCCTATAATTTTAGCCTGCAAGCCATATCTCCTGTTATAAACAAGGCGGATAAAGCCTATTCTTTGCAGGCGCCTCTCGATTTGAAGGGACGTTCAAGGTTGGCTGATTCTAATCCGGACATAGGTTGCTATGAATGGGCTGAATAGGCGTCTTGTACTGCCGGGTATTATATGGATTCTTCTGTTGCCCGTTATGGCGCAGGAGAATTTTCGTATTATGTTCTATAATACGGAAAACATGTATGATGCGAGAGATAACCCGAATACAAACGATGATGATTTTACTCCCGACGGGCAACTGCATTGGACAAAGTACCGGTATTGGCGAAAGCTGGATAATATAAGTAAAGTGATAAGTTCGGTGGGAGAGGGGAGTCCGCCGGCTTTAGTGGGTTTGTGCGAAGTGGAGAATGACTCCGTCCTTTTCGATCTGACAAGGCGGGCAACTCTACAAAGACATAAGTACGAGTATATTATTACCGAATCCAAGGACGCGCGCGGTTCTAATGTCGCCTTGCTGTATCAGCGCGACCAGATAAAGATATTGACGAAGAAGGCTTATACGCCTCTGTTGGGTGACTCCATCAGGCGTACCCGGGACATTCTGCATGTGACAGGCAGGGTCGTAAACGGCGAGATACTGGATATATTTGTTTGTCATTTTCCTTCGCGCTCCGAAGGAATCAAGAAAACAAGGCCCTATCGTATAAAATGCGCCGAATTACTGAAGCAAAAAACAGATAGCCTTTTCCGTATCCGTAAAAAGGCGAACATTATCATTATGGGCGATTTTAACGATTATCCGAATGATATTAGCATGGCGGAAATTCTTAAAGGACGGAGTGTCGAATCCGAAATAAGACCTCGGTCGCTCTATAATCTTGTTTATCGCAAGATAAAAGAGAAAGACGCGGGCTCGTATAAGTATAGGGGCAAGTGGGGTTTTCTCGATCAGATTATTGTCAGCGGCAATCTATTGGAGGCATCTCGTAAAGTAATGGTAAAAGATAAGTCCGCGCGTGTTTTCTCTTCCGGTTTTATGCTGGAGGACGACAATAAGAAATATGGCGGGCAAAAACCTTTTAGAACTTATTCGGGATTTAAATATCTGGGCGGTTATAGCGACCATTTACCGATCTATATAGACCTGCTTATACCTTGATTGGACGGTTTCTTAAGTATTTTCCTCCAACGCTTCGCTGATATTACCGAACACGGCGGCCAATAAAGAACGTACCTGCCTTGAGCCTTCTTCGTCGATGCCGGCAAGAGCCGCGTCCATCGTTTCATATACGGCTTCGGTCGCCTTTTGTTCTATCGCCTTTCCCGCGTCTGTCAGGAAAATCAGGTTTGAACGGCGGTCGCTGGTAGAGGCATTCCTGTACACAAGGTTTTGTTTCGAAAGATTATCCAATAGGCGGGTCATACTGGGTTTATCCTTAAAGGTAGAGTTGCATAAGATTTGTTGGGTAACTCCGTCTTTGCGCCACAGGAAAGCAAGCACAGTCCACTGTTCCGGCGTAATGTCAAGTCCCTTCTTCCTGAAGTTCCGATACATCATCCGGTTTATAGCCATTGATACTTTCCCGTTTATAATAGGAAAAATGAGATCTAAATCCTGATTTAGATTTAATATTTCTTCGTTTATCATATGCGCTTCTTATTATTTCACTTTGTCCTACAAAAATAAGATAAGAAGTTTGTTCCCGCAACAATATTTTCTAAAGCTTTATTATTGTTATTCTAATAAAAAGCCTTATCTTTGCACCTCATTTGAAAAAATGATATGTTTAATATTAATAATTAATTGTTTATGAACAACTACGAAACCGTTTTCATTTTGACTCCCGTTTTGTCTGATGTACAGATGAAGGAAGCGGTAGAAAAATTCAAGGCTATTTTGACCGCGGAAGGCGCTAAAATAGCAAA
>JAISKQ010000020.1 GCA_031260865.1 Prevotella sp. | reverse complement strand
AAGGATTCTATTTTGTCCCCTATGTAGAAGCGGACAATACAATCCCCTTCCCCTTCAAAGAAAGCCGTTTCGATGGATTCCGAAAAGCGGCTTATATTGGCGGCGTCCTTGTCGCAGGTCAAACGGTCGATTAAAAGGAGAAGGTCGTCCGGCTCCTTTTTTTCTTTGGCGGCAACCACTTCGTCGATCCGGTCAAATTGCCCGTCAATCTCTACTCTCGAAAATCCTTCTTTGGATAATATCTCCAATTGCTGATTCAAGGAACGATCGTCGCGCAGTACTATTTTAGTTAAAATAGCCAAACGGGTATCTTCCGGATAAGAAAGCATTTTTTCCACAATATCGCTTACCTGATGCTTCTTTACCACCTGCCCCGAAACCGGAGAAATCGTTTTCCCAACCCGGGCAAACAAAAGACGCAGATATTCATAGATTTCGGTGGATGTGCCGACTGTAGAACGCGGATTGCGGGAGCTTACACGCTGACTGATAGCGATATCCGGAGGAATACCCCGGATGTAATCGGTTTCCGGTTTGTTCATCCTGCCCAGAAACTGGCGCGCGTAAGACGACAAGCTTTCCACATAACGCCGTTGTCCTTCCGCGTATAGTGTGTCGAACGCTAAGGATGATTTACCCGAACCCGATAATCCTGTAATAACGATAAACTTATTACGTGGAATTTCCACATCGATGTTTTTCAGATTATTAACCCGAGCGCCTTTTATAAATATATTTTTCCCTTCTGACATATCGTTTAAAAAAATGGCTATAAAAATACGAAAAAATAAGCACATCTTCATATAGGACACTAATCTAAAGGTCGCGAACTTATTTATTATTTCGGCAAGTATAACAGCGACTGAAAGTTACGACTAAATAATATTGCATTGAAAACTTGCTGATTCTTAAGTTAAAATAAAATGTTTTAAAACAAGGGGAAGGATTATATATATAAAAAAATAAATATTTACTTTTGACCCGTATGGAAGATAAAATCAGACTATCAGTTTTAGGATTCTCTTTTAACCAAACCCAGTCAGGCACATACGGGTTGGTGCTGGCAGAAGAAGATGGAGTACGTCGGCTTATGATTGTCGTAGGTACGCCCGAAGCGCAATCCATCGCTTTCAAACTGCAAGGCTCCGCCCCGCCCCGCCCTTTGACGCATGATTTATTTCAAACGCTTTTAAGCGAACTTTCAATTTCTCTGCGGGAAGTAAATATCTATAAATGTGAAAACGGTGTGTTCTTTTCCAGAATGACATTTCGACAGGGAACAAAAATCATTGAAATAGAATCCCGCACATCAGACGCCATCGCGATAGCGTTGCGAACAAAGTCTCCTATATTTACTTATGAGTCCATCATGCGGAGTGAAGCTGTCATTTTGGATGAAAACTCGGAACCGGGAAATATACAGGAAGATGAAAAAGATAATCTTGCGCTGGACTATTCCCTGCTCAACAAAGATGAACTGGAAACCCTGTTGAAAGACGCTATTGATGGAGAAGATTACGAACTGGCTTCTTTGTTAAGGGATGAATTAATGAAGAAAAAGTAATTTTTACTACATTTGCGCTAAAATAAATAAAATACCAATTGCTTTGAAATTACCGAATATCGCCGTCCGTATCCTTGCAGGAGCTGTTTTTGTAGGCTTGTTGCTAAGCGGAATCCTTATAAATGAATACACTTTTGTTGTGATTTTTTCATTCATAACCGTTTTATCCCTTTATGAGTTCTATGGTTTAATAGAGAAAGACGCCAAGATCCCGATTGTCCGTTCATGGAATGTGTTGGGCGGTTTTTTTCTATTCTTAGGCAGTTTTTATTATTGTTTTTATGAGGCGTCGGCTTTGGCTTATGTCCCGTATATGCTTTATATACTGGTTTTGATTATAAGTGAACTGTATCTGAAGCGACCGAATCCAATACAGTCTTTAGCTTATTCTTTGCTGGGACAAATCTATATAGCCGTACCTTTCGCATTGACAAATTACCTTGTGTCCGCTTACGAATCGGGTAGTTATCACTATGTATATATTCTTGCGTTGCTGGTATTTATATGGGTAAACGATTCGTTCGCGTACCTCACGGGGATGGCTTTCGGAAAACACCGCTTGTTTGAACGCGTATCGCCAAAAAAATCGTGGGAAGGCTTTGTTGGCGGAGCTGTCGTTTCCATTGGTTCATCTTTGATTTTTGCTCATTTCTTTCCTAATTTATCCGTCTTTGCCTGGTTAGGATTCGCGGCTGTCACCATCCTGTTCGGGACATGGGGCGATTTGTTTGAATCATTGATAAAACGGACGTTAGGAGTGAAGGATTCCGGCAATATGATTCCGGGACACGGCGGTATTTTAGATCGCCTTGACAGCACCATCTTAGCTATTCCGGCTATCTTTATATACTTAATGCTAATCAACTCTATTTAAGATATTATCTTTCAAAATTTGTCGCGAAAGATTTTTGTTATTAACTTTACTGATATATTAACAGAATTGCAAATTAAACAAAATGAATATGACAAAGAAAGTTTTAGCTATAACATTGGTCGCCGCTGTAACCAGTGTCGCGGTATATGCCTACATACAGAAAAAGAAAAAAGATAGACGCAGGGATTTACCTGTGAACTTTATATAAGACAAAAAACATTTCTATAAAACCGAATGATTAAATTCTCCAAAGCTTTTTGGGTTGCCAATACCGTTGAACTATTAGAACGATTGGCGTATTTCGCCATTTTTATATCGTTGACCTTATACCTTTCCAATGTTTGGGGATTTAATGATGTACAAACAGGGATTATCGCCGGTTCATTTTCCGCCTTGCTTTATTTTCTGCCCACATTTGTAGGCGCGTATTCCGACAAGATAGGTTTCCGCAAAGCGATAATGATAGCTTTTACTCTCCTTACCATCGGCTATTTTGGATTGGGTCTTATCCCCACTCTCTTAGAAAGCTCCGGGCTGGTTCATTACGGAGCGGCGAATGCCGTAGGTTTGAACCCGGACTTGTCCGAGATGAACGAAGGTAATATAATCGCTACATTCCGTTCTTTCTTCAAATGGGTGGGAGTCGGCAGTTTCGACAGACATACTTCATTTACAGGCTTAAGGGATAGCATCCAGCAATGGACGATTGTTCCTATC
>JAISKQ010000312.1 GCA_031260865.1 Prevotella sp. | reverse complement strand
TGTCTTTTCCCATCAAAGGCTTGTTGGAGACTAACATATTTCCCCGATCGAAGAGTTCAATAAATTCAAGATCAACATTTCCGGTTACCTGACTACCATTTGTGTATAGACATCCTCCGTATATGTTTAATTTTACACCTTTGGCTGAGGTAAAATTAATACCGTCTTCTGCTTTAAAGGTTGTTTTTTGCACTAAACCGGCTAAAGCCGCGTCCTTGATAGATTTAAACCCGGAAGCTGTCGGAGGTGCAAAATAAGGTCCATTTTCATCATTCGAGCAATTCACCAATAGAAGAATCACTGAAAAGAGTATTAATCCTAATTTAAACTTTTTCATAATATTACGTTTTAAAATTGATTTATATCGAATTTGCCTCAACTTTCTGTTTTACAATAGAGTAAAAGAAGTCTTGTTTTTTAGATTCGGGAAGTGAAAGAAATCATATAAAAAAAACGAAGCTGTCTATTTTCTCTATTATTATATATCTTGTGTACGTTGTGCGTTTCCGTGACGAAAAGTCTAAGCGACTCTTTAATTTAAAGACGTAAAATATTGAAATCGTTGCGTTTATTTCTTTGATTTAATGTTATTTAACTTTAATTGAAGGCACAAATAGCTTTATAATCCAAAACTTGAGTGAAAAATTGTCTAATATAAAACAGTTACGAGTTACGAGAAGGAAGAGTTTTGAGTTTTAAGTAATGAGTTTTGAGTTTACTAGCTTGCAAGTTTACAAGAAAAAGAAGAATGGCGCAAAGCGATTGTCGACCGCTGATCGAGCTGCCTCTTTTGAGTCTCTTTTTTATAGGGTTTTCATCGCCTGAACGATCTTAATAGTACAATCGGTTTTATCATTAGACTTAAAACAATATAGCCATGAAAACAAATTACTTAAAAATCGCGCGGATTGTCCTTGTCGCTCTTTTCATATTCAGCACAACCGTTCCTGCCCATGCCCGCAAAGATCCCGGATATATCACTGTTTCAGGCGTGGTAAAAGATCTGAAATCAAGGAAGAACCTTGAATACGTGAGCATATCTATTCCCGGAACAGGAATAGGCACAATATCCAATGAGGATGGCGGCTTTTCGATTAAAGTAAAAGACTCGTTACGAATAAAAACGCTGGAAATATCACATATAGGATATTATAACAAACGTATCCATATCACGGATGATGATATGGATAATATAATAATCCTTTTGACGCCGAACGAAAAAAAACTAAAGGAAGTTATTATAGAATCGGGCGATCCGCTCAAACTTGTGGAGAACGCCATCCTGAAAATCGGGGATAATTACAGCAATGTGACAAATCAACTGACAGGCTTCTATCGTGAAACCATTCGGAAAAGGCGGAACTATATAAATATATCCGAGGCAATAATAAATGTATATAAAACATCTTATACCGAAGGAGATACGGATGACAGAGTTCAGGTGTTGAAAGGGCGGAAACTGCTTAGCCCGAAACCCGGAGATACGCTTTTGATTAAATTTATAGGAGGTCCCAATCTTTCCTCATATCTGGACGTAGTGAAAAACAAAGATATAATATTGAATTTAGAGACCCTGCGCTATTACAAATTTACAATGGAAGATCCGGCGATGATAAATGAGCGTCCGCATTTTGTCGTGAGCTTTATTCCTCAGGTAATATTGCCTTATGCCCTTTTTACCGGCAACTTGTACATAGACAAAGAAACGTTGGCTTTTTCCCGCGCTGAATTTTATCTTAGTATGGATGACCGCAACAAGGCGACACAGGCTATTTTGCGCAAGAAACCTTTTAGCTTGCGCTTCAAACCGGAAGAAGTTTCTTATTTGGTTACATACAAAGAACAGGGAGGAAAAAGCTATCTGAACTATATCCGCAATGAAGTTCGTTTCAAATGCGATTACCAGCGCAAATTATTTTCCACGAATTATACGATTGTCTCCGAAATGGTTATTACCGATAAAAATGAAAATAATGTGGCTAAAATATCATACAAGCAGGCGTTTGACAACAGAAATTCCCTTTCCGACAAAGTGAGTAATTTTTACGACGTTGATTTTTGGGAAGATTACAACATCATAGAGCCTACCGAATCGCTCGAATCCGCGGTAAATAAGTTAAAGAAACAGCAAAATAACTGATTGATTCATTAGGTTTTCATTATATTTGAATCTATTTTGAATCTTACCGCATTATGCTGAATGGAGTATTTATATTTAAGAAAATCAAGGATGGCGATATTAAAGCCTTTGAGCAAGTTTTTCGCCAATACTATACTTCCCTGTATATGTACGCGTTTGGCATAACAGGCAAAAAAGAAGTTTCGGAAGAAATTGTACAAGAGTTATTTTATACCTTATGGAAAGATAGAGGGACTCTTGATATAACGCTTTCCCTTAAAAATTATCTTTATGGGGCTGTGCGAAACAAATCCCTCCAATATTGTGAACATCGGCGGGTGAAAGATCGTTATCGGGAACAAGCGCTTAGCATGAATGAGATACCCGAAGATACGCCGCAGGAACAGTTGGAGTATAAAGAATTGGAAGATATGATAAACCGTACACTAAACAAACTTCCCGACAGACGGCTCCGAATTTTCAGGATGCACCGGATGGAAGGGAAAAAATATAAAGAAATAGCGGAATTATTATCCATATCGGTGAAAACAGTAGAAGCTGAAATGACTAAAACATATCAACTATTAAGACAAGAAATAGATAACTATATACATTATGACATTAAACGAAAACGATAATAAGATAACAGATCGGGCTTGGAATCGCCTTTATAACAGATTGGAACAAGACGGGCTACTGATCGACACAATACCGGAGAAAGTAAGCGTACGCCCTACTATCATAAAATGGAGCATAGCGGCCGCGGTGGTGTGTATTTGCGTTATTTCGGCATTTATCATTCGCGGTCAAAGAGTTGTCCCCAATAATATGCTCACTATACAGAATGAAAAGGATGCCCCTACACTGGTTTCTACGCTCGAAGACGGGTCGGTAATATACTTATCCGAATATACATCCGTGCGTTATCCCTATCATTTTTCGAAGGATAAACGGGAAGTTACTTTACAGGGTAATGCCTTCTTCGACATAAGCAGAAATCCGGACAAGCCTTTTATTATCGATACGAAGCAAATGATCATTGAAGTATTGGGAACATCCTTTAATGTGATGAGTAAGGACGATGAATCTTTTTCTTTATCCGTCCGTCATGGCGAAGTAAAGGTCACATCCAAGATGGACGGAAAAACAGTAAATGTAAAGGACGGTGAAACGGCATTGTTTCATTCCAATGATTTACAAAAGATAAAAACAGTGGATATTAATCAGTTCAAATCATATCTGAAACGCGTTCATTTCAAAGATCAACGCTTAGCCGATGTGGTAAAGATAATCAATGCAAATTCCGATTCAATCCGGTTAAAAATCGTGCCCGAATTGGAAGATCGCTTGTTAACAGTCACTTTTTCAGACGATACGCCTTATACGATGGCTCAATTAATTTGCTTAGCTTTGAATTTACAATATACTCAACAACAAAATACAATTTTTATATCACAAAAATAAATCGCAACTATGAGGTCGGCGGTCGAAAATACACTTCATCGTATCCTTGCCTGCATACTGTCGTTTTTTGTCGCGATAGTATTACAGGCCGATGATGGAGGCGTACTCAACCGTAAGATACAATTACCTAAAAGTAAGGAAACTATATATAAATTGCTACGGCAGGTTTCCGACAAATCCGGTTATTTATTTATCTATGACAGCCAAATTATAGAAAACAATAAAGAAGTAAAGATTTCGAAAGGTGAATATACCGTACGAGAGGCGATATACACAATTACCGGTAATCGGGATTTGAAAATGACCGTGATAGGCAACCATATATTGTTGCGATTATCAGAAGCTAAAAGAGAGGCAAGCTCTCAGATAATAGAAATGCCGCCGAAGCCGACAAACAATGATTACATGATGTTATCCGGCGTTATTAATGATCAAATAACAGATGAACCCCTTTCTTACAGCGGTATTGGCGTGAATAATACTACGATAGGAACAATATCCAATCAGAATGGCGAATTTAAGTTGATACTCCCCGATTCTCTCCGTGATTCGGTTATAAAACTTAGCCATTTAGGGTATCAAAGTCAGGAAATTGAAGTTTCCTTATTAGATGGACATCATATACGGTTTGCTTTAGAGCCTCTGAATGTGCCGTTACAGGAAATCGTAGTCAGGGCGATAGATCCGCTACAAGAGATAAAGTTAATGTTGGAGAAACAAAAAGATAACTATCCTTCGTCCCCTGCCTATCTCACCACTTTCTACCGGGAAGGAATAAATTATAAAAAAAAGGATGTGGATATAACCGAAGCGGTATTGAAAGTATATAAGACAGGTTATCAGAATGATGTAAACCTTGATCAGGCAAAGTTGGTGAAAATGCGCCGAATAAATAATGTGTTGGAAAAGGATACGATTTTCGCGAAAATGAAATCGGGCATAAATTCTACTCTGACATTGGATATTATGAAAAATTCGCCTGATTTTCTGACTCCTGACGAACAGCGCCTATATGACTATACGCATACGGATATAAGTGTTATCGACGGACGGAGAGTCAATGTGATTTCTTTCGAACAGAAAGAATATATAACAGACCCTCTTTATAAAGGGCAATTATTCATTGACGCGGAAAATCACGCGTTGGTGGAAGTCCGTTTCGAAGTTAATCCGGTATATGCGGCAAAGGCTACAAATCAGTATGTTGAAAAGAAAAACAAGGATATTCACCTTACGTTGAAACAGGCGTGTTATACCGTCTCCTATAAGCTTTTTAACGACAGTGTTTATTATATAAATCATATACGGGGAGATGTTGACTTTAAAGTAACGAATAAACACCGGCTATTCAGTTCACCCTTACGGTTTTGGTTCGAAACGGTAAACTGCAAGGTGGACACAAATAATGTAACCGGTTTTTCCCGAAAAGAAAGATTAGCCACACACAATATCTTTTCCGAGACAAAATACAAATATGATGAAAACTTTTGGGGCGCTTTTAATGTGATCTTGCCGGAAGAAAAGCTGAAAGAATTGATAATAAATAATCTAAGTGAAATATCCGGAGAATAAAGAAGAGAGATGAATTGACACAATGCCATAATTTTGCTTAGCTAATGCCATTTTTTGCCAAGTAATAGTTTCTTTTTATCTATAAAACTATATTTTTTGCTTTGTTTCTCATTATTTTTTGAAATATTATATATATTTTTGCCTATTGAAATGATTATCACAATCACGACATTTCGATAAGTAATAGCTCAACAAACTAATAATAAACAAATTAAATAATATAACCTAAAGAAAAACAATTAGTCCAACAACTGATATTAAGATACTTTTTGGTTAAATTATCATTTTAGAGTAAAAGGGAAATCAGCGCGTTTACCAATATAATGGTATCTGTAAGAATATTCTAAATGAAATCGCCACGAAGTTAAAAAATGTCTTAATAGATTCTTCATAAAAAACAGTTATCTCCTATATCATATATAGGGAAAGAGTTTCTATTATGAAACCCGAAAAAACATAAAGACTAATTCTTGAAAAATTTTATTTTTTTTATACCATGATAACTATATTTTCTGTAAACTAAATTATTAGCTATGAAGCAAATTTTCAAAAAAATGAAAAGCCGCTGCTTTCTGATTACTGCTATGCTGATGCTTTCATGCATCTTGCATGCTCAACAGGCAGGCAAGACAGCGACCGGAACTGTCGTGGACGAATCAGGAGAACCACTGACAGGTGTTACTGTACTTACAGTTTCAAAACTTTCTCACGGAACAAGCACCGATTTTGAGGGAAACTTTAAACTGGACGATGTAAAGGTGGGTGAGACCTTACAGTTTAAACTCGTAGGTATGAAAACCGCGGAAATCGTTTTCAAAGGAGAGCCGCTCAGGGTTATTCTTCAGGAAGACGCGGTATTGATGAATGAAG
>JAISKQ010000286.1 GCA_031260865.1 Prevotella sp. | reverse complement strand
ATTCCATATCCGGCATATACCGATCCGCCCGGTGAGTTGATATAGATAGATATATCTTTTCCCGAATCGGCGGAATCGAGATAAAGTAATTGCGCCTGAATCACATTTGCCGCGTAATCGTCAATCTGGGTTCCCAAGAAGATGATCCTGTCCATCATCAGACGGGAGAAAACATCCATTTGGGCTACATTCAACTGACGTTCTTCGATAATAGTAGGGGATATATAGCTACTTGTTATATCAATATATTTATCCAGCGCCAACCCATTCAAGCCTAAATGCTTTGTAGCATATTTTTTAAATTCATTGTTCATAACATTTTCTTTTTTGATTTAATGATGTCTTTATTTATTGCTTAAACAATTACCATGCCACTGATGAAGACATAAAAAAAAGGCTAATGAAAACAGCCTTATTTAACTCAAACAAAGTTATAAATAAAAAACTGAAAAGTCGAAAATTTTTCGCTCATTATTATAGATAAAAAAACGAATGGAAGGATTTTCATCCTATCCATCCGTATTCTATCTGATATTTCTTACAATCAGGCTTCTACTTCGCCTTCTTTTGTATCTTCTTTTTCGAAGAATTTACGGAACTCATCCAGAGATATTGTTTTTTCTTCTACTCCAAGATTAGCCTTCAACGCGTCGATGATTTTATTTTCCATCGCGCGGTCGAGCAGGTTACGCGCGTTTTCTTTGTTTTTCAACATGTCATTCGCGTAATTATCGACCATTTCTTCCGGAAGATTCATCATGCCGTATTGAGCGAATTGCGCTTTTGCCGCTTGCTTCGCGATGATTTTGATATCTTCGTTTTCAACCTTGAGGTCATAATCTTTTGCTATCTGTTCCTTGATTAAATGGAATTTCAGATCTTTGACGATTTTCGGATACTCTTGTTCAACCGATTCGGCTGTCCGTTCTTCGCCGGAAGCAATCAACCATCTTTTGAGGAAAGCGTCGGGGAACTGCAAGTCGCCAATTTTATTTTCCAAATATTCTTTCGCGTCAAGGAAGAATTTGTAATCGCTGTCCGGAGCAAACTGTCCGGAGATAGTTTCTTCTACTTTCGCTCTGAAGTCGGCTTCTGAAGTCACATTGCCTTCGCCAAATATTTTGTCGAATAATTCTTGATCCAGGTCGGCTTCTTTGTAACGTGTGATTTCTGTTATAGCAAAACTAAATTCGGGAGCGATAGCTTCCACTGCTCCTTTGTCGATATGAAGCATAGATGCTATCTCTGTTTCATTTCCGTTATAAGCCTTACCCGGATTGAACACAATCACGTCATCCGCTTTCGCGCCGACGAATTTTGCTTGTTCCGCTTCATCTTTCATATACGAAGGCATCAGGATGCCGGCTTCGACAAAGATACCGCCCTCTTTCTTTTCGCCGTTTTCAAGCTCTGTGATTGTACCTCTGATAAGGTCTGTTTCTTTCGCTCCTTCTTCTACTTTTTCATATTTGCCATAATTAGCTTTATATGATTCGATTTGTTTGTCAACAAGCGCGTCATCTATTGCTATATTATAATATGTGACCTTGTCTTTTTCGGATAGATCCAATTTAATTTCGGGAGCGAGAGCCAAATCGAAAAAGAACTCAAAATCGCCTTCGACGGAAAAATCCAACGGCTGTTGCTTTTCTTCGTTCGGAAGCGGTTCGCCTAATACATTCAATTTATTTTCTTGAATGTAACCATACAGACTTTCTCCTACTATCTTGTTTATTTCTTCGGCTAATATTGATTTACCATGCAATTTTTTCACCATGCCTGCCGGTACGGTTCCCGGACGGAAACCCGGTACATTCGCTTTCTTACGGAAAGTTTTCAGGGCGTTATCAAGTTTTTCCTGATAATCCGCGTTTGTTACGGTTATTTGCAGAATCGCGTTAACGCTGTCCACATTTGTCAAAGATACGTTCATCTCAACGGTTTTATTTAGTTATTGTTATAAATTCCAAAAGAACTAGAAACGCAAGAGGCTAATTATCACTATCCTCTTTTTTAGAGGTGCAAAAATAGTCTTATTATTGTAATATTCAAAGCGAAATAAAAAAACTTTATATGTTTAACTTCTTTAATCGCCGACATCTCGAGCTGTGAAATGAAGAATGGAGAAAGGCATGGCTAAGCCCTGATAAGCATCGCGAGACATCGCGTACCGGGTTTATTTGGTTCTGTTGAATGTGAAATACGTTTTCGTTTTACGCCTTTTTCGCCCTGCGGGCACCCCGTCCATGAAGTAAACGGCGTTGGCTGACGCCCGACGAGACCTCGATGACGCATTAGTATAAAATAATAAAACCAATAAAATTTAAACAGTTTTTAAGAAACTCCTAAAATATATTTTTTTCTCATTCGTCTTCATTTATAGAGAGCTATCTCAAAAATAAATAGAAGAATATTTTTAATATTTAATAAGATGAATCAAGAAGTAATTACGGTTCAAAACTTGACCAAGCGCTACAACAACGCAACCAGGAATGCCGTCGACGACATCAGTTTCAACGTGAACAAAGGCGATTTCTTTGCTTTTTTAGGACCAAACGGAGCCGGTAAAACCACTACTATATCCATACTGACGACAACCCTTGGCAAAACAAGCGGAGAAGTAAAAATCGCCGGCTTCGATATAGAAAAAGAAGCGAAAAAAGCACGCGAGAAGGTAGGGATTATCTTTCAGCAACCCAGTTTGGACTTACAACTTTCGGCGGAAGAGAATATCCGTTTTCACGCCTGCTTGTATGGAATGTACAGCTACCGACCGACATTCCGCTTGATGCCTGCCGCTTATAAAAACCGAGTGATGGAGTTGGCGGAAATTGTAGGACTTAAGGACGCGCTATTCAAACCCATTAAAAAACTGTCGGGTGGAATGCAGCGTAAATTTGAAATAGTCCGCAGTTTGATGCATACGCCTGCCATTCTTTTTCTGGATGAGCCGACCGCGGGCTTGGACGCGTTAAGCCGTAGAAATCTTTGGGATTATATAAACAATATGCGGCGCGAAAACGGCACCACCGTCTTTTTGACAACTCACTATATTGATGAATGTGAACATGTTGATAAAGTGTGCATCATCAATAATGGTAAAATAGCCATTAACGGCTCGCCTGACGAAATGAAACAGAGTTTGCTTAAACAGGAACTGATTTTAGACGCGGACGACAGACGGCAGCTTATCGATGAGCTTTCGGATAAAGGGATGTTTCTCAAAATAGAAGAGCATATAGTCGTTCCCTTTCAAGGCTTTACCGCGCAGGAAATGATAGCGCAACTTAAAACGAAGTTAACGGTGCTGAAAATCCAAGAACCGACACTCGAAGACGCGTACATTGAATATATTAAAACATCGGGAGGGAAAGTAGGATGAACACGAAAAAAAAGTACAAATTAAATCATGAGTTAAACGCCGTTATCACCATAACAGCCAGAGATATTTTACTGGCTATCAAATCGCCTGCCGGATTAATTATGAGTTTGACTATGCCGATAGTGATGATGGGGTTGTTGGGCGGTAGTTTAGCGCAAAATATGACCGCCGGCCTTAACTTCAATTATGGACAATTTATGCTGGTCGGCATGTTGGTTAATATGTTGTTTATGTTTACGGCGCAGGGACTTACATCATTGGTTGAAGACCGAACCACGGACTTCACGCAGGAGATGATGATTGCTCCCATTTCCCGCTATTCCATTGTCATAGGTAAAATATTCGGCTCCTCGTTTGGAGGAATACTGGGTATGATTGGCACGCTTATTATAGGTCTTGTCATGGGTATCACGCTATCGCTGTGGCAATTTTTACTCATTTTGGCGCTTTCGCCGTTGATGTGTCTTTCGGCAGGCGCTTTCGCCATGCTGATAATAGGAGTGATTAAGAGCAATAAAACAGCCAATATGGTGATTATGATAATTGTTATGATGCAGATGTTTCTTTCCGGCGCAATCATTCCAATCACCAACTCACATGGTATTTTGTTTGTCTTGAGTCGTATTATGCCGATGACCTATTGCCTTGACCTCACACGCGCGGTCGTTTACGCAGGAACGCCCGAATACGCCAATGTCGTGCTGTTCAATCCTATGATAAACTGTGTAGCCATTGTAGGACTGATAATTATTTTCTTGGTTATTGGAACGTATGGGTTTGTGCGGTCGGAGAAAAATCGGTAAAAACCGAAGAAGTGAATTGTAATCTAAATGCCATCGTGCGGCTAAGAAACTGTTTAAATTTAACTTTTTTTTACATTGCGTTATCCCTAAACTTGTCATTTTTTTAGAAAAAATTTGTCTAATAGGAAGCAGTTACGAGTTAGCCCCCCTTTGTCCCCCCAAGGGGGGAATACGCGAAGCGTTGTTACCCGAAAACTGTTACTTTTGTTACTTTTTTTGAGTTATGAGTAGTAAGTAATGAGTTTTGAGTAATGAGTGATAGCATGCTAGTAAACTTGAATTCTTGAACTCTAGGTCTCTAAAAAGTGTTACTTTTGTCACCTTTTTGAGTTTTAAGAGCCTGTTTGAATTTTATTTGGTTCTATTTCATTATACTAACGCGTCATCGAAGTCTTGTCGGGCGTCAGCCAACGCCGTTTACTTCATGGACGGGGCACCCGCAGGGCGAAAAAGGCGTAAAACGAAAACGTGTTTGAGCTTAACCGCCGATTCGGATATAACAGCGTTCA
>JAISKQ010000270.1 GCA_031260865.1 Prevotella sp. | reverse complement strand
GAGCATGGTAACGGGACGCTCTTTACCGATAGCCTGAATTATGACCGTATGATGAATATCGGTTATTACTTTGATGGCGGGTCGCTTGTTGACTCTTTGAATGTACTCACTTCTTTTTGGGGACAATATGAACCAAACCTAAAACTGGCGACCTTCAAAGACAGTGTGATATTGGAAAACCCTAAATTCACCCTCTATTCCGATCGCTTGAAATACAATACGGATACCAAAATCGCGGATATATATACCCCTACGCGGATCGTTTCGGACAGTGGCTTGATTTATACCAGTAAAGGATGGTACAATACCGTAACCGAAGAATCCTTATTGCTTGATCGATCCACAGTGGTCAATAAGCAGGGAGACCGGATATTACGGGGCGATTCCATCTTTTACCATAAGGCGGAAGGTTACGGGGAGGTATTTGGCAATATGTTCCTTCAGGATACCACCAAAAGAGTTATACTACAAGGAAATTACGGACTATACAATGAGTTGACGAATAACGCTTTTGCCACCGATTCGGCATTTTGCATCGAATACTCGCAGAAAGACAGCACCTATATCAGCGCGGACACATTACGACTTACCACAATCGTGGATACAATCAAAATCGTTCCGAAGAAGACAATACCGAATGCTTTGCCGAAGAACAGAATAGAGCAGGCGCAGGCGGATTCCGTATATACTGCTTTATCTGACTCCGTGCCGATGCCAGATTCCGCGCCTATATCGCCCGATTCCGTACCATCACCGGCGGCGTTGGGCAAAGATTCCATCATCACACACCACCAAATAAAGGCGTACTATAATGTCCGTTTCTACCGCTCCGATATGCAGGGCGTTTGCGACTCCATGCAGTTTAATTCCAGAGACTCCATCCTCCACATGTATAAAAATCCGATACTGTGGAATACCAATAGGCAGATCTATGGAGACACAATAGATATATTCATGAACGACAGTACCATTGACTATATGCACGTGAAGCGCAACAGTTTCTCTATCGAGGAAAAAGATTCGATCCATTACAACCAGTTGAAGTCCCGTTCCCTGAAAATGTTCTTTAAAGGGAAGATTCTGAAAAGGGTTTACGCTGAAGGCAATGTGGAGACAATATCGTATCCGGAAGAAAAGAATAAAGAGCTATCAGGAGTTCTCAACTGGCTTGAAAGTGGTTACCTTGAAATTTTCATGGAAGATGACGGCGCTTTCAATAAACTCGTTGTCAGGCTAAAACCCGTTGGTCGAGCGACTCCTTTTCATTTGGTCATTCCCGAACAATTAAGACTTACCAATTTCTATTGGTACGATTATCTACGCCCTTTGGATAAAAAAGATGTGTTTAGGAGAGTAACGAGAAAATCATCTGATATTCAGCCTCAGCGAAGTAGGTCTTCTATCTTTAACAGGGAAGAATAATCCATAAAATGTATAAATGAGCGATATAATACACCTTTTACCCGATTCTATAGCCAATCAGATAGCGGCAGGCGAGGTTATTCAACGCCCTGCGTCTGTAGTGAAAGAATTGGTCGAAAATGCCATTGACGCCGGCGCAGACAGCGTTCAACTCATCATAAAGGATGCCGGACGCACATTGGTGCAAGTGATAGACAACGGAAAGGGGATGTCGGCGACAGACGCCCGTATGGCGTTTGAACGTCATGCCACATCTAAGATTAAATCGGCTGACGACCTTTTCGCTTTGCATACGATGGGATTCAGAGGGGAGGCTTTACCTTCTATCGCCGCCATTGCCCAAGTGGAACTTAAAACCCGAAAGGAAGGAGAAGAGCTGGGTACATTGCTTCAGATAGCAGGCTCGAAGGTCGAAAAACAAGAGCCGGTCGCTTGCCCGGAAGGAAGCAATTTCTCGGTTAAGAACATATTCTACAATGTACCTGCCCGCCGCAAGTTCCTGAAATCGAATGATACCGAGCGCAGAAACATCCTGATCGAATTGGAGCGCATCGTGCTTGTGAACCCTTCTATTGAGTTCTCCTTTATCGACAACGATATAGAGGTCTTGAAATATCCCGCGTGCGGCCTGCGGCAACGGATTGTTAATGTTATCGGTAAGAACTTCAATCAACAGCTTATATCCATTGATATTGACACATCTTTGGTCAAGATAACAGGCTTTGTGGGAAAGCCTGATTCGGCACGCAAAACCAGGGCGCAACAGTTCTTCTTTGTGAATGGCAGGTATATGCGCCATCCTTATTTCAACAAGGCTGTTTTGTCCGCGTTTGAACCGCTGATACCCACAGGAGAGTATCCCAACTATTTCATCTATTTCGAGGTTGACCCTTCCACCATAGATGTAAACATACACCCTACAAAGACCGAGATAAAATTCGAGAATGAACAACCTGTATGGCAGATACTTTCCGCTGCCATAAAGGAGGCGTTGGGCAAGTTTAACGAAGTGCCTACAATTGATTTTGATACCGATGACGCGATAGACATACCGATTCACGACCCTTCTAAAAACACGGCTCAACCTCGTGTGAATATAAACCCGTCCTATAATCCGTTCAAGTCGTCTTCATCAACCGGCTATCAGCGTCCTAACCTCGATTGGGAGCAGTTCTACCAAGGGTTTGAGAATGATAAGGGAAGCCTCGACACGCCGGAAGAAACACCTGCCGATCGAACCATCTTCAATCAGTCTGAAGGTTCGGATGAGGTGGAAAGGGCAAATGCTGATATGGTTATCCATTACCAGTACAAGAGCCGTTATATCCTTACTTCCGTTAAGTCGGGTCTGATGCTGATAGACCAGCGCAGGGCGCATATCCGTATTCTGTTCGACCGCTTCCTGAGCCAGATAGAGCACAAAAAAGGCATCTCGCAGCGGGCTTTATTCCCCGAAATCATTGAGTTATCGCCCTCCGAAGCAGCGATGATTCCTTATCTGATGGATGACCTTGAGGCTGTCGGTTTTGACTTGAGTCACCTGGGTAATAACGCCTATGCTGTCAATGGCGCTCCTTCCGAGGTAAAAGCAGACCCGGTGCAGCTGATACACAATATGATAGATAAAAATATTGAAAGCGGAAGCGATGTAAAAGAGGAGATACGCATATCGTTAGCTTTGTCGATGGCGAACGCCGCGGCAATACCATACGGGCATAAATTATCGGATGAGGAAATGAATAAGATTGTAGATCAGCTGTTTGCGTCTCAGTCTCATAAATATACCCCTGACGGCAAATTAATCATCTCATTGCTCGAGGATGATATTATCGATAAGATGTTCAAATAGAGATAAATATAAATAAGCAGAACCTGATGATTCTGCTTATTTATGTATTATGCTGATATTCAACTACTTGCTAAGCAGCCTTTTTACTGTATCGGATATGGCTTTACCTGCGGCTACTCCTGCAAGGGCTTTGGTCGCAACCCCCATCACCTTACCCATATCGGCGGGAGATGTCGCTCCAACCTGTGCAATGATTTCCGCTATTTTTGTATCCATTTCATCTTGAGAAAGTTGCTTTGGTAGATATTCTTCCAGCACGGCAACTTGTGCTAATTCATCGCCTGCCAAGTCCTCACGACCTTGGGTTTTGTATATGCCCGCGCTATCTTTGCGTTGTTTTACCATCTTTTGGAGGATGAGGATGGCTGTTTCGTCAGACAACTCATCGTTTGCTCCTTTGGCTGTCTTAGCTTCCAAAAACTCTTTTTTCATACCACGCAATGCTTCTAATCTTACTTTGTCTTTCGCGCGCATCGCGTCTTTAATATCTTCACTAACCTTGTCGAATAAGTTCATAATTATATGGTTTAATATTTTAGTTACAAGTTACCACGCCCTTCGTACCGTTACAAGTTACGAATAGACTGTTTTAGTCGTTAAAAAGTCCGCCCGTTTTTTTAACTTCAGGCTTATATTCGCCGGGGTTGAATTTTTCATCCCGTTTGAATACAGGGGTATTTTCCAGCGCGTCCACTATTTTGTCATCATCCAATTCTTCTGTTGATAAGATAAGCGGCTTTTGCCCGAAGAGCGAAGACCTTACGTCTATTGTGGGCACGCCGTCTTTCCCATAATATCTATTAATCTGGTTATTAATGGCTATTTTCTCTGCCTCTTCCTTCCTTTGACGTTCCTCTTCCTCTGCTTCGCTTATTTCCTCCTGAATATCTTCTATACCCGGAATACTGGACATGCCGAATCCTGTGGCGAGAAGTGTTATTTTCACTTTTTCTCCCAGTTTATTATCAGGCGCGATACCCCATATCACTTCTATTTCAGAGCCAAAAAGTTTCATGAAGTTGGCGACAGCTTCCATTTCTTCTATAATGAGCGGCGATTCGTCGCTGGAGTAAATATTGAATAATATCTTCTTGGCGTTAAACACATCGTTATTGTTCAACAGAGGAGAATGCAACGCATTTATAATAGCGTCTTCCACACGATTATCCCCTTCGCCGTATCCACTACTCATAATAGCCACGCCGCCATCTTTCAAGGTGGTTTTCACATCGGCGAAGTCAAGGTTGATATGCCC
>JAISKQ010000061.1 GCA_031260865.1 Prevotella sp. | reverse complement strand
TGGCTACTTCGCCAAAGAGCAATTCCGCCTATCTGTCGATAGATGAAGCCATCGCTCTTGTGAATGAGACCGGAAACCTGCCTGTGCCGTTACATCTCCGCAATGCGCCTACCAAGCTGATGAAAGAATTGGATTATGGCAAGGATTATAAATATGCCCATAGTTTCGAAAATAACTTTGTTCAGCAAGACTATGTGCCCAAAGAGATTAAAGGAAGGCGGTTTTGGAAACCTCAGCAAAATGCTTCCGAAAACAAGATAGTGGAATGGATGAAGAAATTGTGGAAAGACAGGTATTGATAAAGTGATAATCCCCTGAATACCTCTAAATAAAGAACAGGAACTGATTAGAAATCAATTCCCGCGCTTATTTCTCTTTACCGATTCTTTTACTTTTCGGTTTCTTTATACCATTTGTTCAACTGTCCGTTGACAAAGACAAAAAACCAATGATTTTTATATTTATCCACATATTCAAGTACTTGGTCTCCATTACTTCTTTGATCTACAACACTATATTTGTCACCCATCAGGGAAACGATTTCACGTTGAGTCATACCTAATTCCACCTGTTTCAGTTGAGTATTATAAACAGGACCACAAGCGGCTAATGTTACCGCGATAAACAAAGCAAAGAATAATTTCTTCATAATATGATATAATTTTTAATGTTTAGGAATAAACACTTAAAGGAATCGTTAAGTTCGTTATAATTTTAAAAAAAATATCCGAAATATAATATCGAATAATTTTCTTCTTTATTTTGTGTTATTTAGGATACTATAAGAATAATATCTAAGATTTAATTACTAAATTCGTACCTTAATTAAGATAAATGATAAAAAAGGAAACTTATCTGAAAAAATAAATAAAATGAGAGTAAACAAATTCTACCTCAGCCTTATTATATTTTTGTTTGTTTTTGCATCCATAAACGCCCAAAATATAAGTTCTGTAAAGCAAAAGAAAGATAGTATATTGAATAATATTACCAATATAGACAGGCAGTTGAAAAAGAAATCAGTTCCAAACACTATTTCCGAATTTTCGGCTTCTTTAAAGATAGACACCGTTTATGCCAATAAGTTGAATCTGTCGAACTTGCAACCTCCACGTGATAAAAATGATCTGATCATATTGAAAAATAAATGGATTCCGTTTGACTCCTACACGTCTTTCAGAGATACGATTATTTTCGATCCGGTTTTTCTTCCTGTTATATTTGACGGCAAGATACTGCCTCCCGATATGAATTTCTTGCCAAATAGATTTAAAAATGAGCAGGTATCCGACTTTCATTTGATCTCTCCCGACAGCACATTTGCCCGCGACTTGGCTCATGCCGATCGGGTGGAAAAAACGCGAAGGATTTATTATATGAATAATCCTTTAAAAATAAAGATGAACGCTTTTGGGTTCAAAGATGCTCCTGTTCTTGCCGGAAACGCCGTTGAAAAAAGAAATGTCTTTAAAGAATTATTGACGACCGATGATCCGATTGGTATCAATAAGCCTGAAGTGGAAAAAATAGAAATCAAGCCGGTTTATTGGATCAAAACAGGTGAACATTCCTTGCAGATAAATCAGAATAGTTTCTCCAAAAACTGGGCAGCCGGTGGAAACAACAACTTTAGCGTTATCAACTACCATAAAATAACGCTTAAATATAAAAAGGACAAGATTTCATTTGATAATACCTTTGAATGGAGGCTCAATCTGCAACGGACATCAGCAGACAAATTCCATAACATAAGCATTACCGACGATAATTTAAGGATGTACAATGTGTTTGGTGTGTCAGCTTTTAAGAAATGGTCGTACACAGCAAACTTAGAGGCGACCACACCTTTATTTCATGGTTATCCGGTGAATAGCGAAAACAGGATTCGATCATTATTTTCTCCTTTGAAAGTAAATCTCGGGGTAGGGATGGGTTATAAATTAGAAAAGATATCCCCAAAGGATAAATATAAACGGCTTGATTTATCTGTGGAATTAGCGCCCGTATCTATTGACTATACCTTTGTTGGAGATAACGACGTGGATGTAACGAGATATGGCGTGGAAACCGGGAAAAAAAGTAAATTGGATTTTGGTTCTACTCTAAAAATGAACTTATCCTATGGGTTTAACAGATATAGCAAATTTACCAGCCGATTCATGTGTTTTTCAAATTACGACAAGGTAATTGTGGAAAGCGAAAATAAATATACAATGGCGTTGAATCGCTATCTATCCACATCTATCTACGCCTATCTTCGTTATGATGATGGCGTTCCGGTAGATAAGAAAGCAAAAGGTTGGGGCTATTTTCAGTTCAATGAGATTGTCGGTTTTGGATTAAGTTATACTTGGTAAAGCGCCTCTCTCAGCCCCTCTTTTCAGTAATCAGTCAACAGCTTGACCGCGTAGTCTTAAGCCTTCCTATGGGGAGGTTGGAGGAACTTTTGTTAAAAGAAAGACTCGATAAATGTCTTTGTCGCTTCGCGCCATTGACGCGTTATCTCATTGGCTTATCCATTGACTGATGACTGTTTGCTATTTAAGAATAATCTTTCATGCTAATATTATTCTTTGCGTTCTTCTTTTTACTACTTTTGTACTCTATTTGGTCAATTAATGCTAAGAATAAAGAGGATATATACATACGTTATTCAAACATTCCTGCCCATCTTTATGATGACATTCGGGATCTGTTTGTTTATTTTATTGATGCAATTCCTATGGAGGTATATCGAAGATCTGGTGGGTAAAGGTCTTGATAATATGGTGCTTGCCGAACTGTTTATGTATGCCGTGCTTAATTTGATACCCATGGCGTTGCCGCTTTCCTTATTATTGGCGTCGCTTATGGCTTTTGGCAATTTAGGAGAGAGCATGGAACTTTTAGCAATAAAAGCATCCGGGGTATCCCTCCTGAAAACAATGCGGCCTTTGATCATATTGGTAGTCTTTATATCGGTTGGCGCGTTCTTTTTTCAGAACGAAGCAATGCCTCGTATTCAGGTGAAATTTAACTCTTTAATGATTTCAATCAGGAAAAAATCCCCTGAATTGGATATACCCGAAGGTTCTTTTTACAGTGGAATTACAAATTACAGCCTGTATGTGAAGAAGAAAGACCCTGTTACCAGAATGTTGAAAGGGGTGATGATATACGACACATCCGAGGGCTTCGACAATATGTCCGTCTTTGTCTGTGATTCAGGTTTGATGAGTGTGTCTGATGATAAAACTTTTCTCCTTTTGAATCTATATTCGGGACAGCGGTTCGCGAACTTCCGGCAATCGGGACTTAGCGACGCCCGGCGTAATAATCAATTTGTGCCGTATAGCCGCGAAAACTTCAAAGAGAAGAAAATCATTATTCCGTTCGATTCAGGATTTGAGAGAATGGACGAGTCAAATCTGGGAAGTACCCAAATATCTAAAAATATTGAACAGTTGGCGCATTCTATCGATTCCTTAAGTTTACGCTTGGATACTCTTAATATATATGATCGCCAAATAATAGGAAAAAACACTTATCTGACCTACCGGAATACGGAATCATATATTAAATATAAAGACGAAGAAGCGCAAAAAAATAAATCGGTTTCGGCAACAAATGCGACGCAAATACCGACTAAAATCGATTTCGATTCTTTATTGGCGTCATATAAAGTGGATGAATTATCCGGATATGTGAGTGTCGCGGCAAATGAAGCTGACAATAACCGATACAGTAACAGCATGATGGAAACAGGGCAAAAAGCGAGTCTGCAAAAGAGTATAAGGATGCACCAAATAGAATGGTATCAGAAATTTGTCCTTTCATTTACATGCATCATATTCTTTTTTATAGGAGCGCCGCTGGGAGCCATTATCAGAAAAGGAGGATTGGGAATGCCGGTGGTCGTTTCCGTTCTGTTATTTATTGTATATTACATCATCAATAATATCGGATTAAAGATGGCTCGCGATGGCTATTGGGAGATATGGCAAGGTATGTGGTTAAGCTCGTTTGCTTTATTTCCGTTAGGTCTATTTCTTACCTATAAGGCTACAAACGATTCCACGCTGTTCAATCCGGAAGCATACGGCAAGTTCTTCAACAAAATATTATTTATAAAGACCCCTCCTAAGTTGACTGATGAACAGAAAGAGCAGATGATACAAAAAATACCATCGCTGTCAAGTTTGAACTTAGAGCCGGAGGTTATCCATAGTTTAAAATCGATGGATAGTGATAAATTGAGGAATATCGTTGACAATTATAAAGAATTTAATTACGACAAGTCTATGCAAATAGCGGCATTGAGTATTTTAAAAGAACGCGGCGCCGATATTAGTGATATTACGAATAAACAAGACCGGAAATCCACAGAGCGGTTAATGGAACTTTTTGATAAAAGCTCATTATTAACGGGGGGATGCTATCTGGTACTCATCACCCTTTATATAATAGACTATTTTACATCATCCGCCCTGTTCGGAAAGTTCCCTAACAAAGTGCTAATATTGTATATAATACTGTATATTAGACCATTGATTTTCTATTTTGCATTCTGTGAACAAGCAGAAAAGAAAACGAAGGGGTATCAAGCATTCATTGTGACGCTGTTATTCGCATGCTACCCGTTAGGATATTATCAGGTGAAAAAGAAAATGAAGGAGGATTTGGAAAATATTGAAATCATATCATACGAATAATAAAATTGGTATAAAATATAAATAATGGACAAAATAAAATTAGATACAGTAGAAGAAGCGCTTGAGGAAATTAGAAAAGGTAATTTCATCATTGTAGTGGACGATGAAGATCGGGAGAATGAAGGAGACCTTATAATCGCGGCGGAAGCCATCACTCAGGAAAAAGTGAATTTCATGGAAACTCATGCCAGAGGCTTGATATGCGCGCCTTTGACAGCCGATAGATGCGAGGAGTTGGATTTGCCTATGATGGTAACTCACAATACGTCGACGCATGCCACGCCATTCACCGTATCCATTGATTTATTAAAGAATGGCGTTACAACAGGTATCTCCGCTTATGATAGGGCACAGACCATATTAGCGCTGACCCAAAAAGACACAAAACCCGAAGATTTCGGGCGTCCCGGACATATATTTCCTTTGCGCGCGAAGGATAAGGGCGTGCTTAGCCGTGTAGGACATACCGAAGCTGCCGTTGACCTTGCGCGTCTCGCGGGAATGTATCCTGCCGGAGTATTGATTGAGATTAAGAAAGATGACGGCGAAATGGCGCGTTTGCCGGAATTACGGAAAATGGCGACTGAATTTAATTTGAAACTTATATCTGTTGCCGACCTTATCCGTTACCGGCTCGAAAGGGAATCGCTTATCGAGAAAGGTGCGGAAGTGGATATGCCGACTGTTTACGGCGATTTTCGTTTAATACCTTTCAAGCAAAAATCGACAGGTTTGGAACATGTGGCGCTCATCAAAGGCACATGGGAAGCGGATGAACCTATTCTTGTCCGCGTGCACTCATCATGTATAACCGGAGATGTTTTCGGGTCGAAACGCTGCGAATGTGGCGAACAGTTGCATAAATCGATGCAAATGATACAAGAGGCAGGCAAAGGAGTGGTTGTGTACCTGAATCAGGAAGGCAGAGGCATTGGGCTGATGGCAAAAATGGAAGCCTATAAGCTACAAGAGGAAGGTTATGATACGGTGGACGCGAATCTGCATTTGGGCTATCGCGCCGATGAACGCGACTATGGCGTGGGCGCGGCTATCCTTCGTGATCTGAATGTATGCAAAATGCGCTTGCTGACGAATAATCCGGTGAAAAGAAAGGGCTTGGAATCGTTTGGTCTGACGGTCGTTGAAAATGTACCCATCGAAATAACGCCAAACCAGTATAACGAGTTCTATATGCAAACCAAGAAAAAACGTATGGGGCATGATTTGCATAATATAGATTAAAAAATCATAGTGAAAACCGAAATTGTAAATAACCAAAAATAACTCATAAAAAATATCGGAAATGGCACAAGTATCAACACGCATAGCAAATCTGGCTGTATCAGAGACTTTGGCTATGTCTCAAAAAAGCGACGAACTAAAAGCGCAAGGCGTTAATGTGATCAACCTGAGTGTGGGGGAACCTGATTTTTATACCCCTGACCATATCAAGGCGGCGGCAAAAAAAGCTATTGACGAAAACTTTTCATTCTACTCTCCGGTTCCGGGCTATATGTCATTACGGAAAGCCGTGTGCAAAAAGCTGGAAACCGAAAACGGATTAAGGTTCAAACCACAGCAGGTCATTTGCTCTAACGGAGCTAAACAAGCTGTGTGCAATGCTGTTTTGTGCGTGGTCGATCCGGGCGATGAAGTCATCATACCCGCTCCATGCTGGGTCAGCTATATCGAAATGGTAAAACTGGCTGAAGGGAAAAGTCATATCATCCATACCGGTATTGAGCAAGATTTTAAAATCTCGCCTGCTCAACTCGAAGCAGCCATAAATCCCAAAACAAAAGCCATAATCCTTGTCTCGCCGTCAAATCCTACCGGCAGCATTTACAGTAAATCCGAATTGAAGGCTTTAGCCGACGTTTTGGCAAAATATCCTGAGATTATCATTATCTCGGATGAAATATATGAACACATCAATTATGTAGGCAAGCACGAAAGCATTGCTCAGTTTGAAAACGTAAGAGACCGCGTGGTGATTGTAAACGGCGTGTCCAAAGCTTACGCGATGACCGGATGGAGGCTTGGCTGGATGGCTGCCCCGCAGTGGATAGCATCCGCTTGCAGCAAATTGCAGGGACAATATACATCCGGAGCGTCATCCATTGCTCAAAAGGCGGCGGAAGCGGCGTATTCGGGCGATCAGCAATGTGTGGAAGAGATGCGTGAGGCGTTTATGCGCCGCCGCGATTTGATTGTGAAATTAGCATCTGAAATAGAAGGATTCAAAGTAAACAAGCCGGAAGGCGCGTTCTATATATTCCCCGAATGCAGTTATTATTTAGGAAAATCCTACAATGGAAAAACGATAGGCACTTCTGCTGATTTAGCCATGTTCTTACTCGAAGAAGGGCATGTGGCTTGCGTTGGCGGCCTTGCTTTCGAAGCGCCGGACTATATCCGTTTTTCTTACGCTACTTCCGATGAAAACATCATTGAGGCTATGCGTCGGGTAAAGGAAACATTGGCTAAATTGAAATAATTATAAAAAATAATTAAATAGCACAGATACATCATTTTTATTTCTACCTTTGTACCTCAGATATTCATACAAAGATTTTGGGTATTTGAAGATGAGAAAGAAAAAAGATACAACATGTATTACTATAATTTAAAAGGAACGGATATGTCAAATATCTCGTTCCTTTTTTTTAATTTTGTAAATAGCTTATTACTCACAATTTATATTTCAGATAAAAGATGCATTCAGACAAACCAGTTCAACTGATTCTTGACGATGGGACAGTTTTTGAAGGGAAATCATTCGGCTCGGAAAAAGCAAGCGCCGGCGAAGTGGTGTTCAACACGGCTATGGTCGGTTATACCGAAAGTCTTACCGATCCATCCTATTTGGGACAGATTCTTGTTATCACATTTCCGCTTGTCGGTAATTATGGAGTCCCTGCCGACACAGACACCAATGGTATATCGGATTTTTATGAGTCGGAAAAAATTCAGGTAAGCGGGCTTATCGTATCCGATTATTCAGCCGAATTTTCGCACTGGAATGCCAAGAAAAGCCTCGGGGAATGGCTCAAGGAACACGACGTGCCCGGTATTTATGGTATTGACACACGCCAATTGACTAAGATTCTTCGTGAGAAAGGTTCGATGAAAGGCAAGATTGTTTTCAAAGGAGCTGACGAAATTGACTTCTATGACCCTAACATTGAAAATCAGGTGGCGTTAGCCAGTTGTAAAGAGGTTATAACCTACAATGAAAGCGGGGATAAGACAGTTGTACTGGTCGATTGCGGTACAAAACTGAATATCATCCGAAACTTGGTAAAAAGAAATGTAAAACTGATACGCGTTCCTTGGAATTACGATTTTAACCAACTGGAATGGGATGGACTTTTCATTTCCAATGGACCCGGAAACCCGGATTTCTGTGAGGAAACGGTGAAGAACATCCGCAAAGCGATGAAAGGGGACAAACCCATCTGCGGTATATGTATGGGAAATCAATTGCTTTCCAAAGCCGGAGGAGCTACAATATACAAACTGAAGTACGGGCATCGCAGCCATAACCAGCCCGTTAAAATGGTAAATTCCACAAAGTGCTTTATTACATCGCAAAATCATGGATTTGCCGTGGCGAACGCCTCGTTGGGCAATGAATGGGAACCGCTCTTTATAAATCTGAACGACGGGACTAATGAGGGTATCAAGCATAAAACAAAACCGTTTTTCTCTGCCCAATTTCATCCTGAAGCAGCCAGCGGTCCTACTGATACCGAATTTATCTTCGATTTATTTATTGAAAAATTATAATCCGACAATATTAAAAATAACAGAATGGATATAAATATAAAAAAAGTATTAGTCCTTGGTTCCGGTGCATTGAAAATCGGTGAAGCCGGAGAGTTTGACTACTCAGGTTCTCAAGCGTTGAAAGCCCTGAAAGAAGAAGGGATAGAGACTGTACTTATCAACCCCAATATCGCGACGATACAAACTTCGGAAGGAAGCGCCGATAAGATCTATTTCCTCCCGATTACGCCATACTTTGTAGAAAAGGTCATCAAGAAAGAAAAACCCGAAGGTATTTTACTTGCCTTTGGCGGACAAACAGCTCTCAACTGCGGCGTACAGCTATATGAAAGCGGCGTGTTGGAGAAATATAATGTATCTGTGCTGGGTACTCCTGTACAAGCTATTATGGATACGGAAGACAGGGAACTGTTTGTCAAGAAACTGGATCAAATCAATGTGAAAACGATAAAGAGCCATGCCGTGGGTACAATCGAAGATGCGGTAAAAGCCGCGTCGGAACTTGGTTATCCGATTATTATCCGCGCCGCGTACGCCTTAGGTGGATTAGGTTCGGGATTCTGCGACAATGAACAGGAACTGCGTGTTTTGGCGGAAAAAGCCCTCTCTTATTCTTCACAGCTTTTAGTCGAAAAATCGCTGAAAGGGTGGAAAGAAGTTGAATATGAGGTGGTTCGCGATAGGTATGACAATTGTATGACCGTGTGTAACATGGAAAACTTCGACCCGCTGGGTATCCATACAGGGGAAAGTATTGTCGTTGCTCCGTCGCAAACCCTTACTAACGCTGAATATCATAAATTGCGCGAACTTTCGATTCGTATTGTTAAACATATCGGTATAGTCGGTGAATGTAACGTGCAATACGCTTTCGACCCGGAATCGGAAGATTATAGGGTGATTGAGGTGAACGCGCGTTTGAGCCGCTCATCCGCGTTGGCGTCCAAAGCGACAGGCTATCCGCTCGCTTTTGTCGCCGCGAAGTTGGGATTAGGGTATGGATTGTTTGAATTGAAAAATTCAGTGACAAAATCGACCTGCGCCTTCTTTGAACCGGCATTAGACTATATTGTGGTGAAAATACCACGTTGGGATTTGGGTAAATTTCATGGCGTATCCAAAGAGATAGGTTCAAGCATGAAGTCGGTAGGCGAAATCATGGCTATCGGACGAACCTTCGAAGAAGCTATCCAAAAGGGGCTGCGCATGATTAATATAGGAATGCATGGGTTTGCCGCCAATAAATCGCTGGTTGTCGATGATTTGGACGAAGCCTTGAAAAAACCTACCGATAAGCGTATCTTCTGCATCGAAGAAGCATTCAAAAGAGGCTATACCGTAGATCAGATTCATGATCTGACCAAAATAGACCGTTGGTTCCTGCAAAAACTTAAATATATTTTCAACTGTTCCAAGAAAATTGAACAATATGATGATATACAGTCGCTTCCACTCGATATTCTTCGCTCTGCCAAGCAAATGGGATTCTCTGATTTCCAGATAGCTAAGATTGTATGTAAAGAGCCTGATTTAGTGGAAACGATCCAACATGATGTGCGCCGTATCCGCAAAGAAAACGGGATTGTGCCGTGTGTGAAACAAATAGATACGCTTGCCGCGGAATACCCTGCCCAAACCAATTATTTGTACGTTACGTATAACGGAAAAGAAAATGATGTAAAATATCAGGGCGACCATAAGTCGGTTATTGTCTTGGGGTCGGGAGCGTACCGAATCGGTTCTTCCGTCGAATTTGACTGGTGTTCGGTAAACGCCTTGCAAACGATACGAAAAGAGGGCTATCGCTCGGTAATGATCAATTACAATCCCGAAACGGTATCTACGGACTATGATATGTGCGACCGTCTCTACTTTGATGAATTGACTTACGAACGTGTGATGGATATTATCGAACTCGAAAATCCTCACGGTGTAATTCTTTCGGTAGGCGGACAAATTCCGAACAATTTGGCTATACGCTTGGATGAAGCCAAGGTAAATATACTGGGAACGACGGCTAAAAGCATTGATAACGCCGAAGACCGCCACAAGTTTTCAAGCATGCTTGACCGTATAGGCGTCGATCAGCCTCGCTGGAAGGAATTAAGCACTCTAACCGACATAAAAGGCTTTGTGGATGAAGTTGGGTATCCTGTGTTGATACGCCCGTCGTATGTGTTGTCAGGCGCGGCGATGAATGTTTGCTCAAATGATCAGGAGTTGGAAAATTTCCTTGGGCTTGCCGCCGAAGTGTCCAAGAAGCATCCTGTAGTAGTAAGCGAATTTGTGGAAAATGCAAAAGAGGTTGAAATAGACGCCGTCGCCAACAAAGGCGAGATAGTAATGTATGCTATTTCCGAGCACGTGGAATTCGCTGGAGTCCACTCCGGCGACGCTACGATACAGTTCCCTGCTCAACGCCTGTATATCGAAACGGTAAGGCGCATCAAGAAGATTGCCCGCCAGATAGCGCAGGAGCTGCAAATCACAGGACCGTTCAATATACAGTTCCTTGCAAAAGATAACGACATTAAAGTTATTGAATGCAACCTTCGCGCATCCCGTTCATTCCCATTCGTATCTAAAGTATTGAAGATAAACTTCATTGACTTGGCTACACAGGTAATGCTCGGCAAGAAAGTGGAGAAACCGAATAAGAATGACTTTGACCTTGACTATGTGGGTATTAAAGCGTCGCAGTTTTCATTTTCCCGGTTGCAAAAAGCCGACCCTGTATTGGGTGTGGATATGGCTTCAACCGGAGAGGTGGGATGTATAGGCGACAACTTCTACGACGCCATGTTGAAATCCATGTTGTCGGTCGGTTACCGCATACCTGAGAAAACCGTTTTATTCTCGACCGGACCGGCTAAGTCAAAAGTCGATTTGCTGGAAGCGGCAAGATTGTTACACCAAAAAGGTTATCAGCTATATGCTACGGGCGGTTCGCAAAAATTTCTGACTGACAATGGGATACCCGCGACGCGAGTTTTCTGGCCGAATGACAATCAACAGCCCAATGCCTTGGAAATGATACACAATAAGCAGATAGACCTTGTGGTTAATATTCCTAAAGATTTCACGTCAAGCGAACTGGATAACGGATATAAAATCAGGCGCGCTTCTATTGACTTCAATGTACCGTTATTGACCAATTCCCGTCTAGCATCCGCGTTTATACAGGCATTCTGTAAAATGGATATAGATGAAATAGAAATAAAGGCTTGGAACGAATATGAATAATTTGTTTAGTTTCAATAGCTTAGCAAGTTAATGAAATATCTTTATACGAAAGGCTGAATCTTTAGCAGGATTCAGCCTTTTCTTTTTGGACATCGTTCCTCGGTCTTAAATTGAACATCAATTAAAATTTAAACAGGCTCTAAATATAAAATCATAAAACCCAATCCATAAGGAATAGTTTTTGTATTTTTGAAGTTATAATTATAAATAATCGTACATATATGAAAAAGTATTTATCCATTCTTTTCTGTGCTTTATTCTCCTTCGGCTTAACACTCTGTGCCCAAACAAAAAAATTGCCGGTAGAGATTAATTCGATACATACCAAGAATATAATTACGCTAAAATATAACGCCAAAAATCAATTGATTCATTTTACTGAAAAAGGAACGGTCATTTATCGCGAATTTACATTAAAGTATGATAAAGCGAATAATCAGCTGATAGAATGCCTTATGAATAGTGATAACGGGGAAATGGTCGTAAATTCCAAGTTCATATATAATAACGCCGACTATATCATGGAAGAAGCGAAAAGCAGCGGTAAACAGCTTCGTAGTAAGATAACCGAATATAATAAAATATACATTGATAATCGCGGCAGGTTCTCCAAGAGTATGTTTGAAGACGGTAAAATGTGGGAAGAACCAAGTTATGATTCGGATAATAACTTAGTGAAATATCTGGTTTATTCGGCTTCCGGACAAGTTGATATACAGAGCGATTATAAATTTGACACACATAAATCGATATTCTCCGGTATTGAAAATTTGCCTTTATGGTTTTTTGCTATGCAAATGAACAATATGAAGTGGTGCGGCGACTTTTTGGGTAAAAACAATGCTATTGAAAATACGTTTCAGGATGCAAGGTTTGGAACGGAGACGATCGAAATAACGTACGAGTATGACCAAGACGGCTATCCGGTCAAACAATATTACGATGGAGAGTTAGCTAAAGAAATCAAATACATCACGGTAAGATAGAGTAGGGGATGTCCCAAAATAAATGGCAGTATAAACCCTTCGATACACGAAAGATAACCTACATTTACTTTCGGGACATTTCCTACAATTTATTTATTTCAGGAATTTCCCTAAAATATCGCCTAAAACGCCACCTACGCCGCCGCCGGAATTACCGGTAAACGATTTGAGTAGCGAGCCTAAATCGAAAGAATCATTCGGATCATTGGACTTTTTGGATAATAAACCCATCAAAGCAGGAACGACTGTTGATGCTATCGTATTCGCTATCGCCGGCTTTAATCCTACTTTTTCGCTCAACGCCGAAACGACTGACGACTGAATGGAAGTCACCATAGGGCTGCTTGCTGCTTTGGCGGAAGAGCCTCCACCAAAAAGGCTTGCGATAGAAGATATATTATCCAGGCTAAGATGATCTTTTAGCCCGTCCATAATAGTTGAAGCCGTTGTTTCCACCGCTGCTTGCTGTTTGTTGGCAGGAACACCTGCTTTTTTTACGGCTCCTATAGCCTGATCTTTAATTAGATCTAAAATTCCGTCTAACATACCATAAAAGATTAAGTTAAGAATGTTTGATTTGTTATGTAATTTGTTTGTTCTAATATCTATCTACTAAGATTTTCTAAAGATACAAATAATACTGAAAAAAGTTCGCGTACATAACAAAAAAATATAAATTTTATTAATCGCTTATGCCTTTCGATAAAGTCACCGGTTTCATTCCGTTAGGAATGTATCGCTCGGTAGAAAAGATAACGCCATTATTCGCTTAGACCCGCCCCTCAGGGACATAAAAATAAATGAATGTTGGTTATAATACCTAAGTCAAATAATTTCGTCTTCGTCATTGCGAGGAGGAACGACGAAGCAATCCATATCAACTGTTTGGATTGCTTCGGGCAAGCCCTCGCAATGACGTTGTACGGTTTCTCTGCATTTGGGTATTATATCCCATAATCATAAATTAAATTCGGGAGAAAGCCGTTCATTAAGAACAAGTCGCTTTTTCCCGAATCAATTTATTGTATATTAAATGCTTCTATAAATTAAAATCTAAAAGTACAAAGTAAAGTTACTCACTTAAATCGATAGCATAATATTTTCGTGAGCCGTTCGGCGTAATACCTGAGATAAACAATGCTTTATCCTGTCCGTTTGCCGCGGAGCGAATCATACTTTCCACTTCGTCGGGAGAAGATACCGGTTGATTATTTATTTTTTGTATGATAAAACCTTTTGATATGCCTTCCTTGCTAAATTTACCACTGTTGTCAACGCCGGCTACTTCCACGCCATAGCTAATGCCCAAGCTTTTTTTCTTTTCCGCGGATAGTTCTTTAAAGGCAGCGCCTATACTGGCAATGCCATCGCCTTTTTTCACCACGGAAGTACTACCGGAATTAGTTTTCAATGTAACGTCGAAAGACTTATTGGAACTACCTCGTAAGACATCCACTTTTATTTTATCACCGGGACGGAACCTGTTCACTTGGTCTTGAAGTTCGCTTGCATTTTTTACTTTAATGCCGTTTATAGCTGTTATCACATCGCCTTCTTCCATTCCCGCTTGTTTTGCCGGACTCATTTCCGCGAATTCGCCGATATATGCGCCTTCAGTCGCTTTCAAATCCTTCGTTTTGTCGGGACTTTGTTCTTTTGCTATGGCAATATCCTGAATTAGAACACCTAATACAGCGCGTTGCACAGTCCCGTATTCCTTGATGTCCGCCACCACTTTTCCGGCGATGGAAATAGGTACGGCAAAGCCGTATCCCGCGAAATTTCCGGTTTGGGAATAAATCGCCGTATTGATGCCGATTAATTCTCCATTCGTATTCACTAATGCTCCGCCGCTATTTCCGGGATTAATGGCGGCGTCGGTTTGAATGAAAGATTGTATGTCTTCTCTACTTATCGCGCCTATATTGCCGCGTCCTTTGGCGCTGACGATACCGGCTGTGACAGTTGACGTCAGGTTAAACGGATTGCCGACAGCCAATACCCATTCCCCGATTTTCAGGTTGTCGGAGTTGCCGAATGGTATGTAAGGGAAATCATTCCCGTCTATTTTCAATAGGGCAATATCCGTTTGAGGGTCGGTTCCTATCAATTTTGCCGTGAATTTTCGGTTGTCGTTTAATGTGACTTCTATTTCATTCGCTTTATCTATCACGTGGTTATTGGTAATGATGTACCCTTCCTTTGATATGATAACGCCTGAACCGGCTCCCACACGTGGTTGTTGCGGAACATCATAACCCTGTTCGCCTCTGTCTCCGAAGCCAAAGAAATATTCAAATGGGTCGATAGACCTTTGCCGTCCGGCTTGAGGAGCGGGCGCTTTGATGGTGGATTTGATATACACCACGGCGTGTACCGAGCTTTCGGCGGCTTTGGTAAAGTCAGGATAGCCATCGACTGTCAAACCTGCCAGATGTACTCCCTTTTGATCAAATTCTTCTCCATAATTATAAAAATCAGCTGAGCTGTATCCTTTTCGGTGATCCATGAAGCTGTACATACCGTATGTAGCTCCGATACTCACTAATGCAACCACAACGTAGGTTGAAATATTCTTCCAAATTTTTTTCATGCGTAAGTATTTTTAAATTAGTTTATTGTTTTTTCTTCTCTAAATTGATACTCAAATGTAAACACAAAAATCGTACACTTGATATAAGACAGGCTTATTTTTTAACACTTTTAACCGAGCAAAAACCCTTTATTATTATTTTAACAGTTGAGCGGACTTTTTGGCAGATGTATGTGATGGAAAAAACTTATCTTTGTCGCAAATCAATAAAAATGTGATGGGAATAACCATCCTGCTCGTTATCGCAATTTACTTTGGCGCGTTATTGCTTATTTCTTATTTCGTAAGTAGGAAAAATAGTGATAATGAGGCTTTCTTTCTTGGCAACAGACAATCCCCATGGTTTGTGGTCGCGATAGCGATGGTAGGCACATCCATATCCGGCGTTACGTTTGTGTCGGTTCCCGGCATGGTGGGTAAATTTGACATGACCTACATGCAAATGGCATTTGGTTTTGTCGTGGGGTACTTTGTCATCGCTTATGTGTTGCTTCCGCTTTATTACAAGCTTGAGTTGACTACAATATACGGATATTTGGAGAAGCGGTTCGGTTTCTTCTCGTACAAAACAGGCGCGGCGTTTTTTATTTTGTCGAAAATTATCGGCGCTGCCGCCCGTCTTTATTTAGTCGCCATGATATTGCAGGCATTCGTGTTCGATCAGTGGGGTATTCCTTTTTTTGTGACGGTGACGGGCATTATACTCCTTATATGGGGATATACCTTCAGGAGCGGCATAAAGACAATAATATGGACGGATACGCTTCAGACTTCGAGTTTTCTGTTAGGGGTAATACTGATTATATGGCAGGTAGCCACAAAAATGGATATGGATATTTCTCAGGTAGCGGATGCCGTCAGCAGCAGCGAACACTCCCGGATTTTTGTTTTCGACGACTGGGCTTCGAGGCAGAATTTTTTTAAACAATTTCTTAGCGGCGTTTTTATCACCATTGTAATGACCGGTCTTGATCAGGATATGATGCAGAAAAACCTGACATGCAAAAGTTTGAAAGACGCGCAAAAAAATATGGTTACTTATGGTTTTTCATTTGTCCCTATCAACTTCTTATTCTTGTCCTTAGGGATACTTCTATTACTGTTCGCATCCCGATTCAATATTGTTTTACCGGAACAAACCGATCAAATATTACCGATGTTAGCCACTGAGTATTTGGGGCTGCCTGTTCTTATATTTTTCACGATAGGCATTATCGCCGCCGCGTTTTCCAGCGCGGATTCCGCGTTAACGTCCCTGACCACTTCCGTTTGCATTGATATTTTAGATGTGAAAAAAGAGGATGCCGCGAAGGCGAAGAAGACCCGCAAGAAAGTGCATCTGACCGTAAGTGTTGTATTTCTTATGGTTATACTGATTATAAGCGGGATACATCAGGAAAATGTGCTTGATACAATTTACAAAGTGGCGTCCTATACTTACGGACCTCTGTTAGGGCTATTCTTTTTCGGTTTGTTCACGAAAATAAATATACGGGATAAATATGTCCCCTGTATATGCGTGTTAGCTCCTGTCGTCAGTTATTTCGCCGAGTATATTTTATTGAAGCAATATTCTTACAGGGTGGGTTATGAAATATTATTGTTTAATGGCTTGTTAACCTTCTTTGGACTACTTTGCTTATCGCGAAGAAAAGAAAAAGCAGCCTCAAAATCCGGATCGGGGAATATGTGATGTAATAATGGTTCTATAAAAAACGCGAAGAAGATATTGATCCATATAATCTCAATACCTTCTTCGCTTAACAATTTATTCGTTTATCCGCTATCTTACCAAATATCCGCTCTCTTTTCTTTTGGTATATAAAGAGCGTCTTTTTCTGTGATATTGAAAGCTTTATACCATCCGTCAATATGAGGCAGCGTACCGTTTACGCGCCATTTTCCCAGTGCGTGAAGGTCTGTTTTGGTGCGGCGCAATATTTCGGCGTCGCGGATATTACCCGCCCATACACCTGCGTACGAAAGGAAGAAACGTTGTTCCGGAGTGTACCCGTCTATTTCTTTGGCGTTCTTGGCTTCCTCTGTCTTTTCATAAGCATGGTATGCAATCTGTAAACCGCCAAAGTCGCCGATGTTTTCACCTAAAGTGAACTCTCCGTTCGCGAATACTCCCGGAAGGACTTCGATCTTGTTGAAGTGCTGAACAAGAACCTGCGCCCTATTCGTGAATTTCTTGGAGTCGTCTTTTGTCCACCAGTTCGCGAGGTTTCCATCTTTATCATACTGGCAACCTTGGTCATCAAATCCGTGAGACATTTCGTGACCGATAACAACGCCTATCGCTCCGTAGTTAACGGCGTCATCGGCATCCAGATAGAAGAATGGCGGTTGCAAAATACCGGCGGGGAAACATATTTCGTTTGTCGTAGGGCTATAGTAAGCGTTTACCATTTGCGGAGGCATCAACCATTCTGTCTTGTCGACAGGCTTGCCTATTTTTTTGATCATTTCGTTATACGAAAATTCTTCCGCGCGTACGATATTTTCCCAATAGCTGTCTTTCTTTATTTCGAGGGTAGAATAATCTTTCCACTTGTCGGGATAACCTATTTTTATGGTGAAGGCGTTTAATTTTTCCTGCGCTTTGGCTTTGGTTACGTCGCTCATCCATGTCAGGTTGCTGATACGTTCACCCAATGTGGCTTGCAGGTTTTTGACCAATTTAAGCATTCTTTCTTTCGCGGCGGCGGGGAAATATTTTTCCACGTACATTTGTCCTACCACTTCGCTCAACGAGCCGTCCACGGTGCTTACGGTACGTTTCCAGCGTGGCTGTAATGATTTACGTCCGCTGAGTTGCTTTCCGTAGAAATCGAAGCTCGCGTTCACGAAATTATCGCTCAGATAAGACGCTGCCGAATTAATCAAGCACCATGAAAGATATGCTTTTGATTCGTCGATAGGGAGGGAGTGTATTAAATTCACGGCGGTTGCCACAGGTTTTATTTGCCCTACATTTATATCGGTAAACCCTTTGGCTCCGGCAGCGTCAAAGAACGCTTCCCATTCAAAATTAGCGACGGATTTGTTCAAATCCTCAACTTTCATTTTGTGATAGTTAAGCTCTGGTTTTCGGGTATCTTCCTTTTTGAAGTGATCCTTAGCCAAAGCCGTTTCTATTTTAAGGATGGCGTCCGCCGATTTTTGAGCGTCGGCTTCAGTATATCCGGTATTTACAAACTGTGTTTTTATCAGCTTGGTATAGCCTTCACGAAGGGCTACGGATGTGGAATCCTGAGCGATGTAATAATCGCGTTCACCCAGTCCTAACCCGCCCTGATAAATCTGAACGATATTCATCGAACTGTTTTTATCGTCAGCGCCGACATACAAGCCAAAGAAAGGAGACCTTGCGTATTTTCTCAATTCTCCGGTCAGTTTCACAATATCAGCGATTGTTTTGGCTTTCTTTATATTATCCAATTGAGTTTGAATAGGCTTCACTCCATCCGCGTTGAGTTTGACGCTATCCATACCTAAAGCGAACAGGTCGCCTATCTTTTGGGCGATAGAACCTTGTTCGTGCTTTGTTTTGCCCAATTCTTCAATAAGGCCTTTTACCTGTTCCTGATTTCTTTCCGCCAACATATCGAAAGAACCATAGCGGGAATACTCATCTTTGATAGGGTTTGCCTTAGCCCATCCGCCGGTGGCATACTGATAAAAATCATTACCGGCTATGGCAGTAGTATCCAGATTGGCAATGTCAAATTTCGGCGCGATATTCTCCGTACCCGCCTTGGAATCCTGTGCGGTTGCCTTTTTACAGCCCATATACGTAATCGATAGAGCGGCAATCGGTAAATAAAAATAAAATTTGTTCATACATTCTGTTTAAAAATTAATTACTCTTCTACATATTTCCTTATTTGATTTACCCACACGGCATAGCCGTCGCTATTCAGATGCAGCCCGTCGGTGGTATATTTAGGGTCTAATTGTCTTTTCCCGGCTAAAAGCGCGGGGTAAATATTGATAAACCGGATATGCTCTTTCTTGCAGAATTTTTCCAGTTCTTTATTCAGCTTTTCTATTTGTTTTTCTTTTCCCAACATCCGTTTATAGACATTTGCTCCATTGTAGATAGGCAATAAACTCTGCACATATATTTTTGTTTCGGGAGAACCTGCCCTTAGCTGGTATATAATAGATTTAAGACCTGTCATAATCATTTCATTCGACCTGTTCAGGGATATATCATTCGTTCCCGTCAGCAGGAAAAGCTTATTGGGTTTGGCGGCTATGATTTCATGCAAACGGTTAAGGATACCGAGTGTGTTATCGCCTGAAATACCTCTGTTCACAGGCTTCCGCGCAGGGAAATATTCGTCCCATTTACCCCCTTGCGTAAGGCTGTTGCCCAAGAAGACAACCTGCCCTTTTCCTAACGGATTCGCTTCGAAATAAGCCATCCGCTCCATATACGTTTTGTTTTCGAGGATGTTCTCTTTTATCTCCTGAGCGGATAGACCCATCGAAACAAGTAACAGGCAAGCTAATAGTATAGTAGTTCTCATAATATAGTGTTTTAAATTAACGTGCCAATTGAATACGTTGTCGCTTCGCGCCATCGGTGTATCGGCATATTTCCTCATTGGCTCATTGATTAATTAATTTTACTGTTGTTCTCAAGTTCGGTTGTCAATTCTTCCCATCTTCCCATCTCTTCTTGCAATTCCTTGTGCAGTCGTCCGTGTTTCTCAAAAAGGAACGCGTCGGCGGCGCCTTCAGGTGTGGCTATCTTGGATTCGACGCGGGCTATCTCATTTTCTTTGCTTTGTATAGATCGCTCTATCTCTACTATTTGTTTTTCTATCTTCTTTGTCAGCCTGCTTAACTCTTTGCGTTCTTCGTAAGATAACTTCTTCGCGGATTCCTGTTCGGAAGTCTTATTCGTCTCCCTGTCGGAAGTATTAGAGGAGATTTCCAGTTCTTTGAGACTATCCATTTTTTTCTTTTCCAGAAATTCATAAATGCCGCCCAAATGTTCTTTTACCTGCCGGTTCCCAAACTCATACACTTTATCAACCAGCCCGTTCAGGAAATCGCGGTCGTGAGATACCACAATCACCGTTCCGTCAAAGTCTTTTATCGCTTTTTTCAACACATCTTTCGATTGCATATCCAGATGGTTGGTCGGCTCGTCGAGAATAAGCAGGTTTACAGGCTCAAGCAGTAAGCGTATCATTGCCAAACGGCTGCGTTCACCACCCGATAATACTTTCACTTTCTTGTCGGAAGCCTCGCCGCCAAACATGAAAGCGCCGAGTATATCCCTTATTTTTGTCCGTATGTCGCCGACCGCGACGTAATCTATGGTCTCGAAAACGGTCAGCTCGCCATTCAATAATTGAGCTTGGTTTTGAGCGAAATAGCCTATTTTGACATTATGCCCCAACTCCAGTTTTCCCTCGTAGTCGATTTCGTTCATAATACATTTCACCAATGTGGATTTTCCTTCGCCGTTTTTTCCGACAAAGGCGACCTTGTCACCTCGGTGTATGGTGAATGTCACATCTTTAAATATCAGGTGATCGCCGTATCTTTTTTCTACATTTTCGGTAATAACCGGGTAAGAGCCGGAACGCGGAGCCGGAGGAAATTTGAGATTCAGCATCGCGTTATCTTCATCGTCAACCTCCAACCGTTCCAGTTTATCCAATTGTTTTATGCGGGATTGCACTTGTACGGATTTAGTCGCTTTGTAGCGGAATCGCTCTATAAACTCTTCTGTTTTTTGTATTTGTTTTTGTTGATTTTCAAAAGCCCGCATTTGCTGCTCGCGATACTCTTTTCGCAGCTCTACGTATTTGGAATACGGTACTTTGTAGTCATAGATGCGTCCCAGTGATATTTCGATGGTGCGTTGTGTCACGGCGTCGAGGAACGCGCGGTCATGCGATACCAGCACCACGGCGTTGGCGCGGGTCGCCAGAAATGTTTCGAGCCATTGGATTGATTCAATATCCAAGTGGTTAGTCGGCTCGTCGAGCAGTAAGACGTCGGGGCGTTGAAGCAGCAATTTCGCCAGTTCGATGCGCATACGCCATCCCCCGCTAAATTCGCTGGTAGGACGCTCAAAATCGCTTCGTTTAAATCCCAGCCCTATCAATGTTTTTTCTATCTCCGCCTGAAAGTTATTTCCGCCTGACATCAAAAATTGTTCGTTCAGATAAGAGGATTTTTCAATCAGGTCGTGATAGGCTTCGGATTCGTAATCAGTCCTTTCCGCCAACTGCCGGTTCACGTAGTCCAATTCGGTTTCTATTCGTTGAATGTGAGAAAACGCAAGAGCCGCTTCCTCAAGGACGGTGTTGCCTTCTTTCAGCGTCATGTGCTGAGGCAAATAACCTATCGATACATCTTTCGGCGCGGAAACATTTCCTCTCGTAGGAGCTTGAAGTCCCGCGAATATCTTAAGCATGGTTGATTTACCCGCTCCGTTTTTTCCGACGAGGGCAATCCTTTCTTTTTTGTTTACAACAAATGAAATATCATCAAAAAGGGTATAACCCCCAAATTCTACGGTCAGTCCTTCTACTGAAATCACAATCTATTCGTTTTTTTATACATGCAAAAGTAATGATTTTTAAATGTATTTGTTGTATTTGGCTTGTAAATTCAGCAGGTTTCTTACGCGGACGTCGTTTCCTGCTTAATATTTTCAATCTCTATTTTCTTGTTCAATGTGGCGAAACTCCAATTCCGCCTATCCATCAGGTTCAACACGACGGATATTACCATAAGAGCTTCGAACGGGAAGCTAAATCGGGAATTTGTGCCGTATGTGATAAGCGCTTGTAAGACAGAGGCTGTAATCACGACTATTGAAATCAGGGTTTGAGGCGGAAACTTCTTTTTTCGGATACTTTGTGTAATATTATAAGGGATGAGCAGTACAAACAGTATTTTCACTAATTGCAACACTATTCTTTCGACATAGCAGACGCAACGGATAACATCGTTCGCGTAAGTCGCCGCGAACCGGTCATTTTCCCGGTACAAAGACGTTTTCCAGAAGTCGCGCCATGAAATAAGTACCTGTTTTAGGTATGCCGCCGGATTTTCTTGAATAGTGGAAATGCTGTAATCGTATAATTTCTTTGACAGGTCGGGAAAAGATAATCCTGTTTCTTTTTCTAATTCGGGATAGGCTTCCCAGATAGTCATTGCTATTTCTTTGTCAGATGTACGATTATCCCTGTATTTGGCATATATTCTACCTATTTCGGCATATTCGGGAGTTGTCTTTTCGGCGAAGCCAACGCAATTCTGCGCCAGATTGAAGCCGTAGAAGGTGGTGGAAGTGAAGTAGCCTGTGTTTATTTTATTCACATACGACCAGCCCAAGAAGAATATAGCGGGAACGAGTATGATGATTGTTTTCCGGAACAGGTGTTTTGTCCGGTGATTACTGAACAGCAGAATTATGAATAGAATTGCAGGAAGGAAAATATAGAATGGCTTAATCAGAACTAGATAGCCGCACGACAGGCTGAGCAGTATATAATACTTCAACTTTTTGGTTCGGATATTTAAGAACAAATAGACTGTCAATAGAACAAAAAATAAGGTGAGCGTTTCGGATAACAACGCCAACTCGAAAAAGGCGGCGGGTATATAGCAAGCCAAAACAAGGGTGATTATCAGGGATAAGCGGTTACTTATTCCTGCCAAAATGCAGGTTTTATATATCAGGATAAGCGATACGATACCGATGCCCACTTGCAGTATAATCGTTATCGTATAGGAGATGCCGCTTATAGCCAACAGGGCAGGGTATCCGGGGGAGCGTTGTCCTTCATAATTTGAGAGGTTGAAGTCTAAAATGCGTTCAGCCAACTGTATATAATCTTCACTATCGGGATAAAAGGTTATATGCCGGTATATTATTATCAGGAGCACACGGATGAGTACGCCTGTGATAATAATTGTTTTCACAGGGTTATTCACCATCCGTAACCATATATCTCTTTTTGAGTTCAATGAATAAAATTTTCATCAAAGTTAAGCTTTCTTACAATTTTTTCCATATTCTTGTAATAAATCATTATTTTTGTAATAAAATATGTCATTTTTGTTGATTAAAATTGTCTTATATAATAGTTACAAGTTACGAGTTACAAGAAGAAGAGTTGGAAGTAATGAGTAATAAGTTTTGAGTTTACAAGTTTATTAGCCTGCAAGTTTACAAGAAGAATAGCGCAAAGCAATGACTATTGAAAAGTGTTACTTTTGTCACCTTTTAAGTTTTGAGTTTACAAGCTTGCAAGTGTACAAGTTTACAAGAACGAAGAATGGCGCGAAGCGGTGACGATTGAAAAGTGTTACTTTTGTTACTTTTTAGAACTCTAGTAAACTTGAATACTGATAAACTATTTATTGAAAACTGTTACTTTTGTTACCTTTTACAGGAAGACATTAGAAGAATGAAGAAGAACGATGAATGGCGCGAAGCGATGCCGCCTGAAAAGTGTTACGTTTGTTACTTTTTTAGCAAAAGCCCTTTCATCTCTCCAAATGGAGGTTTAAGGCTACGCGGTCGAACTGTTGGCTGAAAAGAAGGATTGGGGTTTCAGATAACTAAAAAGTGTAACATTTGTCACCTTTTTTAGAACAGAAGCCTTTATCGGGTTATGGAACAACTGTTGAATACATTGCGTTCCGTTGATTTTCAACTCGGCGGATCCAATTGTAAGTTATGAATTGTTTGTTGCTTACTGAAAAGAGAGTTATTGTAAATAAAAAAATATAATACTATGTTTGATAATGAAAAAAGAGCTTTTATAGCTATTTCGCCGGAAGAGGAAGTTTGTTTAGTTTCCAAAATGGCAAACCGTCATGGTCTTATTACCGGAGCGACAGGTACAGGTAAAACCGTGACATTGCAGACATTGGCGGAAACCTTCAGCGAAATGGGAGTGCCTGTGTTCGCGTCCGATGTTAAAGGAGACTTGTCGGGTGTCGCTGCCGTCGGGGGTAATAAAGAGAGCGTCACACAACGTGTGGAATCGTATAAGCTGGCGGACAAAGGTTTTAAATTTCAGGCTTTCCCCGTTCAATTTTGGGATGTATTCGGCGAACAGGGCGCGCCTATCAGGGCTACTGTCGCCGATATGGGACCTCTGTTATTAAGCCGTCTATTATCGTTGAATGATACACAGTCGGCTGTTTTGACCATTATATTCAAGATAGCTAAAGATGAATCGCTGGCAATCATAGATCTGAAAGATTTACAAAAATTACTGGAATATGTAGGCAACAACGCAAACCGTTTCACCACAAGCTATGGCAATATTTCCACGGCAAGCATCGGAGCTATTCAGCGTGGTTTGATCGCGTTGGAGCATGATGGCGCTGATAAGTTTTTTGGAGAGCCTAACCTGAATCTGGATGATTTGATTCAAACAGTAGGGGAGAAGGGGGTTATTAATATTCTTGCTTCCGATAAACTGATGAATTCACCGAGGGTTTATACGACATTTCTGATGTGGCTGATGACAAAGTTGTTTGAAGTGATGCCCGAAGTAGGAGACCCTGATAAGCCGAAGTTGGTTTTCTTTTTCGATGAGGCGCATTTGTTGTTTACCGACGCCCCTAAAGCATTGTTGGAAAAGATAGAACAGGTAGTCCGCCTTATTCGTTCAAAAGGGATTGGTATCTATTTCATATCGCAGACGCCGGCTGACATACCCGACTCGGTGTTGGGACAGCTGGGTAATCGGGTGCAACATGCCCTGCGGGCTTATACCCCTAAAGATCAGAAGGCGGTAAAGGTTGCCGCCCAAACTTTCCGCGCCAATCCGAAGTTTGATACGGAGCAGGCTATCTCCGATTTGGGCACAGGCGAGGCGTTGGTGTCTTTTCTGGATGAAAAAGGACGCCCTGCTATGGTGGAACGAACATACATCTTACCTCCCGAAGGTCAGATAGGACCGCTTGACGCGACAGTACGGACAAAGATGACGGAAAGCTCGCTCCTATACAGGCATTACGCGCAGACGATAGACCGGGAATCGGCGTATGAGATACTGACGGAACGCTTGCAAGGCGCGTTAAGCGAAAAAGAACAGGCTACCCAAGCTAAGGCGCAGGCGCAAGCTCAGAAAGAAGCGGAAAAAGTTCAGCGGGAACAAGCCAAAGTAGATCAAAAGAAAGCCACTGAGAATAAACGTTTCTGGAGCAAAATGGCGACGACCGTATTTGTACCCCTGGCAAAGCAGGTTGTGAGCACATTCGTTAAAGGTTCGAAGAAGAGGTAGTTGTAAAAAGTCTCTTTATTTTTCTCCAAACTTTAGGGCTGGTTTAATTTATCGTCCTACCTTTGTAGTACTGAGTTCTTCGGAGAACAAGGCTTTTAAATATGAACATTTGCTAAGCCTTGATTTCGCTTTTAAATTCAGATTGAAAAAAAGAAAAT
>JAISKQ010000023.1 GCA_031260865.1 Prevotella sp. | reverse complement strand
CCCTGCGCATAACGGCAACCAACGCCGAATGCTCTATCTTGTAAAAAGCAGGACCGCTCTTTTTTTCGCAGACATCGCCCGCGCCTATTATTCCCCAATGGATTGTTTTCATAAGTAGGTTTGTTTTAGTATCCAAGCCTAAAGATATGAATAAAAAAAAGACTGTCCCAAAGTTGCGAGACAGTCTCTTTTCTTATATCAAGTAATGTTGCTATGCCACAATACTATTATTATCTTTTGATTTAGGAGAATATCTTTTCTTCAGGGCTCTGTTCGATTCGATAGAGTATAATAAAAGTATAATGAGAGGCATAAAACAGGTAAGGATTAAATAAACTTTTTTCTTTTTAGAAGAAAAATATTTATTTTTCAAAATTCTGTTTACGAGATAAATAGTTATGGGAAGATAAAATATTAAACAAATAACAATCCATCCCAATTGATCCATTAATACATCATACATAAGCTTATGGCATTTAAGTTGTTAATGATTAATCCTCTGGTTCCGGTACCGACTCTGCTATTCCTCCGATTGTACCACCGGGTATATCATCCACCGGGATTGAGTCTTGTTGCATACATTCTTGATATTGGTCATCGGCTTGTTGTATTTCTTTGTAATGTTTTCCAGAAAGAGCGTCTCGTAATACTCCTGCAGCCGTATGTAGAGCCACTCTTTTATCGGGTACAGTAAAATAAATCATCCACGAATTGAGTACTACGCCTAAATATTTATTTCGTATTTTTGTTAAATTTTTCTTATAAGTATCTAAACAAGTACTTTCGCTTAATTCACTAGATATTTCTATTTCATTATCAAGGTCTCCAATTACAGCATCCAAATATAAAAATGAAATAATAAGCATTTCTTTTTCATCATCGGATAAATCTGTATCTGATATTATTTCCTCATAATCCACGGTTCCCACCTGATAGTCATATTCTATTTCCTCAGAATCGGAATTTGTAGATTGTTGTTCATCAAATTCCGTCCAGTCTATTCCGGTAATGTATTTTTCAATATATTCATTACCTGGTAAAGATGTGATGTCAGGAAGATCGCCGCTTTTTGTCTTCTTTGATGATTTCAATTCTCGTTCATACCTGTTAATCAAATCATCCAAGAACTTCACATCTTTGTTCTTTAACTTTAAATACATGGATCTTAATTCTTGGGTACTTTGTGACTCTTCATTAGTATCCGGATCTACAATCAAGTCATTTCCGGAAGAACAAGAATACATGCCAAACAAAAATACAATAAAAATAAGGGATAACAAAAAATTAAAGCGTTTCATAGTCTAAAAAATTTAAATTAGAAATAAATATTATATAGAGTGCTATATAGTATTAAGACAATTCTCAAAAGTTTATTCTAAATCATATTTGTGTAATAGGATTGTGCAAATATATCTAATATTACTATTTATTGTATGGTAAATATAATATAAAAAATAGTTATTTTAATACTTTAATTCAGAATAAAGGTTAAAATATACGGTTGGTAAAATGCTTTTCCATGCGGGTACATTGGGATACCGATAAAAAAAAGCTTCCGGTATTTACCGAAAGCTCTTTTCCTATATTTTACTCATTATCAGAATCGAAAGTTTACCCCTCCCAAAATATTAAATCCTTGCAACGGATAACCATATTGCAGCTCGTACTTTTGGAACAGGATGTTATTCAGGCGTATATTTGCCGACAACCAGTCGATAAACTTGTATTCCGCCTTGAAATTCAGTTCGTTTATACTCTTCATATTCACAATCTCCCACGAGTCGGAATTATAAACTTTTTCAACCGCCTTGCGTCCGCCCGCGACTAAATAGTTCAGCGACAAGAGCAAGTTGTCGAATGGTTTTACATCAGCATTCAACTCTAAGGTGAATTTCGGACGACCCCATGCCTGCGCGGCGGGAAGCGACTCGGAAAGTACCACCGGCACATAAGCATCCTGATATTTCACATTGTAAAAATAAGCCATAATCCGGGCTGACAAGTCGGTATAGGGCAACAGGTTTGTTTTCAACAATCCTCCTATATGACCTGTGGATATATTGGCGTACACCGGGCTGCCTACATTGCCCCATCCATCGGTATGAGAGCCGCACACATACAAGTGATCTCTCCTTACATGTTTATATCCGGCGAACAGGTCAAATTCCAATCCGCTGACCGCGCCCGACAGAAATCCTATCTTGGCGTCGTAATACGTCTTGGAATAATCCACGCGGGAAATAGGATCTACATACCTGTTTTCCTGCAAAATATCAAGGAAGGTATTATTGTTTACCCCTCCGCCTATTTCGGCGTAAAGCCTGTTCGCGTCAGTCACCTTAACGCTCGCCTTAACGTTAGGCGACATGGCGAAAGCCGTTTTCACATCAAACAGGGCGCTCAGGTTTATACCCAAGTCCGCGTCCCAGTTATCGCCATCGAAACGGACATACGGCGTGCCCGTGATATTAGTGTATCCGTGATAAGCATTCTCCAGATAAGTTATTTTACGACCGAAAGACTGGGTTGTTATCGATCCTTTGATGCCGACGGTACGGTCTGAACCTAATCCGGTGAACAGATTGACGGCGGCGTTTATCACGCTTCCTTTCACGCCGTCTTCCAAAGAAGTAAGTCCGTATTTATTGGAAAAATGATTATAATCGACACTCCCGTCATACTCTATCACACTGTCGCTATCATCGGAGGATTTTAGTCCCAAGCCTATTTTGAAGACATTGACACCCTGTTTGGATGCCACATCGAAAGGGGAAGCAATGGACGATGACGCCGGAATAAAGCTATTGCCGTAATAATTGTAGGATGTGTTGTAAAATGACGTCCCAACAGATAGAATCGACGGTTCGAACCGATGTTGGTACTTCAGATTGACACCCGTGTTTGAATATTTGGCTGTCACATCACTTGCGGCGTAATTCTTTCCGTTGATATAGTCAATGGTGCTGTTTGTTCCGGTATATGAGCCGAAAAGATCCAGACGGTCGCGTTCCTCGTTTACGAGGCGGTATCCGAGTCCCCCTTCCAAATTGCCGTGCGTACCCGCGCCAAAATACGCGTACCCGCGTTTCGTGTCAAATGACACATTTGTCTTTATGTCGCCCGGCGCGGATGCCGCTAATTGATTACTGTTCAGCACGATTTGAGGCGTGGAACTGATGAATCTTATTTCTTTCGCTTTGATGACAGGCGAATAAATGTCAGGCGGTATATTTACTTTCGAAGCTTCCTGTATAGTGGGCGTATAATCGCGTTCCAGCATTACCTGACGGATAATGGTCGAATCTTTTTGCGCCGAGACGGTCAGGCTTACAACACATAGTCCCATGACCAGAATTGACTTATATATTGATTTATATCTTGTTCTCATATCTTTCTTTTCCGATTTATTCATAAGTTATTTTAAAACTGACAAGCGTTCATTGATCATTGATGTTATATCTTCTTCACCGCCTTTGTAATTAGCCTGTAAACCTTGGAGATATTGACGGGCGGAAAACGTGTCGTTCTTGGCGGCATACGTGTCGGACAACACGATAACGGCGCGCGCCATCCAGTATTCGTAAGGCGTGCCTTCTTTCATAAAGGCGAGCGCTTGTTTTTCGGCCTTGTCGTAAGATCTCAAATTATAATACAAATCCGCCAGTAAGTATTGTGATTGCGCGCCGAATTCGTTACGGGTGTCTTTAGCCACTACCTGCAAATCGGCGGCGGCTTCATCCGTCTTTTTCAGGTTCAGGTAAGACAGCGCCCTGTGGAAAAGAGCTTCATTGGTTACGCCCGGCGAAACGTTTGTTCCTTGCAATAGTTTAGTAGCGGCGGTTACCACATCGTTATCTTTCTTCATCAGATAAGCGCAACGCAACATCCCCAAACGGGCAATATCTTTGTTTTCGCTGTCCGAAGCCGCTATATTCAGTTGCTCGTAAGAGGCGTAAGCGGCTTCATAGTCCTTTTTATCGAACTCGATGCCCGATACCATTACCAAAGCGTCGTTCGTGTATTTCGGATTGTTTGTATTGAGTACTTCCTTAAAATCACTCAAAGCCGTGTTAAAATCTTTGGCGTCGAACGCCATGCTGCCTAAATAGAAATAAGCGTCGCCTACAAACACGCCCTGAGGATAGGCTTGCAGGTATTTGTTGAAAGCTGTTTTAGATTCTTCTTTCCTGCCTTTCATATACACATTTTCGGCGGCAAGGTATGTCAACGAATCCTGACGGCTCGAAGAAAGTATCGTTCCTCGCCCCAAGGAGTTTACAAAAGCGGCGTACGAACCGATGTCGTTCATATCCTTGTACACGCCTTCGAGGCTTTGTATCGCCGTGCGGGCTTCTTCCGATTTAGGATAATTAGTCGCGACCCGCTTGTATGCCTCTATCGACTTGCTCGGATTGTTTGTATTGAAGTATAATTGACCCAATTGCACCCACGCCTTCTGAGCGATAGCGGCTTTCGGACGTTTGTTCAACAGTGTCTCCAACGTGGCGATAGCCTCTTGTTCCTTATCTTGCATTACCAACGCGCGGCTCTTTTCGAAAAGGGCGTCGTTGTAATAGTCCGAGTCGGGATATTTAGCCATCATATTATTCAACGCGGTCACTTTTCCGCTATAGTTGCGTTGTAAGCCAAGCACAAAGGCTTTTTGAAATTCCGAATAATCGGCGTTTGCCGGATTCGCCGACACCGCCAGTGAATAGTATTTTTCGGCTTCGGCGAAATTACGGTTGTATAGATAAATATCTCCGACGCGGTTCAAAGCATCCGGGTAATTGGGCGATTGGCGGTTCTTTTCCGCGGAAACGTATTTCTTAAAGTCGGTCAACGCGTTCGTATAGTCCTTCATCTGAAAGTCGGCGTACGCCAGATTATACAACGCCAGCGCGTAATTCTTCTGCGAAGACGCCGCTTGCGACACGTAGGTGGAATAATCCTTTGCCGCTGTGCTGTAATCGGCGTTGTGATAAGCGATATCGCCCCGCCAAAAATACGCTTCGTTGCGCACGGCGGTATTGTAATTGCCCATATTGATGGCGGCGTTGAAATCATTCGCCGCGAGGTCGTACTTTTTGTCGATGGAGTTTTGCACGCCCAACTGGAACAATATCACTTGCTTCGCTTCCAGAATCTGTTTATCCGGAGATTTGATGCTGTTGATGGCGGCGAGAGCCGTGCTGTAGTTCTTGGACGCCAACAGGGTAGAAGCCAAAGCCCCGCTTACGTCACTCGTGTATTTGGAATTGGGATATTCGGATAGGAAACGTTGCGATGCCGTAATGGCTTCGCCAAAGATGGAACCTCCCTCCCTGTTGCGCATCATCACATAGTTGTACAAGGCTTCTTCGCTGATAGAGCGGTCGAATCCGGAACGCGCCGCGGCATCGAACGCCATCATGGCGTTTTGCGTATCGTTCAGTTTCAGGTACGACTGTCCCAAAAGCATTTGCCCTGCTTGTCCCAGTTTATCGTCCGGTGACGCCACGTTTTTCAACGCGTTCACGGATTTATGATACGCCCCTGTCTGATAGTAAGCCTCCGCCAGTTGGTACATGTCTTCACGGAACGGAGATTGGGCGCTTTCCGCGTATCGTTCATAGTTGCTTATCGCTTTCTGCACATTTCCCAAACGGTAGTAGCTGCTGCCCAGCAAGCGGTAAACTTCGCCTGAGTTTAGGCTGTTGGGATAAGAGGATATAAAGTCCTGTCCATCGATGATGGTGTTGTTCAGGTCGCCTTGCTTGTACGCGCCTTGCACGAGGAAGAAGGAAGCGCTTTCTTTATATTCGGGCTTGTTTTTCAGGCGTCTGAATATCGGTAATGCCTGTTCGTATTCTCCATCCTGAAAGTTGATATAAGCCAGATAGTACGACGCGGGTTCCGCGTATTTTTCACTATTGCGGCTCAGCAGTCCGAAAAGGTTCTTCGCTTCCGCTCTATCGCCGTTCTGAAGCTCGCAATATGCTTTTCTGTAACTGAAATCTTCTTGTTCACTCACCGACAAATAATCGACGTCCACCTGCGAAAACCAGTAAAGCGCCTTGCGCCAGTCCTTGTCGTTGAAGTGTGTGGAGCCTATAAAGAAGCGTATCTGGTCGCGGTGATAAGTTTCGGGATAGTCATCCAAAAAGTTTTTCAGGATAACGCCGTCTCCGACTTTTCCTTGATAAAATAAAGAGCTGATAATCATATAATCCGCTTCTTCCACGAGTTTTTGGTCTTTAGTTTGGACTTTAAATTCCTGCAGGACGTTTATACAACCCACATAATTATTATCCAGAAACATCTCCTTTCCTTGCGAAAAAAGCCTGCCCGGCAGTTCCGTATAAACGGATTTTTGCGCGAATGCTAATTGCAAACCTGATGCAAGCGTAAGAACTAAGAATAGTTTTTTCATATATAAATAAATTTTTTCAGCGTGTTTTGAAATATTATAGTTTCATTTTCTTTACTTCTTTTATAACTTCTTTTACAGAGTGTAGTCCGAACAGGTCGGGGTTCAGTTCATTTATTTTTATGAATTGCAGGTTCGCCACATCGTCTTCCGCCTGCAAATCACTTGTATCGCCAACTTTACACCAATAAACCAAATCGAGCGTATGTACTTCAAAACCCGAATAGACATAGCGGTTTGGTATAGAGAACAGATATTCCACAGCCGACACATCCAAGTGTGTTTCTTCTTTTACTTCCCTCGCGACGGCTTCTTCGCCCGTCTCGTCCAAATCAACGAACCCGCCGGGCAAGTCGAGCGTGTCTTTTGCCGGCTCGTGCGCCCGCGTTGCCACCAGCAGTTCCTTGTCATCGTTGATAATAAGCGCGATGGTGGAAGCGCTGGAATTGAAGTAATAGACAAATCCGCAGGTTTCACACTTTTTCGACTTGAAGTTATTTTCAACGAAACAGTCTGAACCGCATTTCGGACAATAGCTGAATTGGTTTAACGGGTGCATCGTTTTTTTTTAGCGTTTTTTTAAGTTGTGAGTTTTAAGTTTAAAGTTTAAAGTAATAAGTAATAAGTTACAAGTTACGAGTTACAAGAATTTTAGTTTACAAGTTTACAAGAAAATTAATTAAGAATTAAGAATGAGGAATAGCGCAGAGCGAGGATAATTTTTAATTCTTCATTAATTTGAGTACTCATTACTTATAACTCATTACTTCC
>JAISKQ010000268.1 GCA_031260865.1 Prevotella sp. | reverse complement strand
ATCTGAAAGCGAGCCAAGCCTCTGTTATAATAGGCTTCCGCAAATTCGGGGTCGCGCCTGATAGCTTCGTTATAGTCCAGTATTGCCGCCCGGAAATCGTTTTGTTTATAACGAATTTCGGCTCTGTTGTAGTACGCGTAAACAAATTCGGGATTCAATTCGATGACCTTGCTATAATTCTTTGTTATGAGGTCGTACTCTAATTTTGTAGGATCAATCATCGAAGTACCCGAAAGGGATGTCTCTTTTTTGATACCTGTTCCCGCTAAAGCCAAAATATCAGGTTGATCGGGTTTTTTATCATATTCGGGGATGTTTTCCTTCAGGTCTAATTGTTTGGTATATACCACCGCCAAATCGAAATAAGCCAGTGTGAAATTAGGGTCGGCGTTTATCGCGTTATTGAAATCTTCTATCGAATTTGTATAATCCTGTACCAACATATAATCCAAGGCGCGGGCAAAAAACAGTTCCGCGTTCTTCGGATTGTCCTCTATCCTTTTCGATAATTCATTTATCGACGAGAAATGGTCGTTGATCTGCGGTTCGTTCAACGCGGCTTCACTATTTGTTAGTCTCAATTTTTTAGTCAGGACTGATTTACGGTTCATGGCGTCCACAAGTTGACTGTAATAGACAAAGCGCCTGATGTCATTAGGCTTTTCGTAATAAGTAACGATAAAGCGCGATTCCAAATCCAGTTTGACCTGTTTGTTCTGAACGCGTCCGCGTGTGTTGCTTTCGTACTTGCTCTTTTCTTCTTCGGTCTTATCGGCGACAACCAGCAAGTTGAATTTGTCCATGTCTTTATCCGATTTTTCCCTTGTCTTGGCTTCTTCCTCCATGATGCCTTGGGCGGCAAGTTCGCGGTTTTTGCGGCTTTCTTCGTTGCGCGCGTAGTTGTAGTCGCGTTCCGCGCCTTTCAGGTCGTTCTGCCTGCGCTTGATGTCGGAACGGGCATAGAATCCGTGGTAAAATTCGGGATATTCCGCCAACACGACATTCAGGTCTTCGAGCGCGCCCTTATAATCCCCTATGTTGTTCTTTATCAGCGAACGGTTGAAGTAAGCGATATAGTTATTCGGTTCGTATTTGATAACGACGTTAAAGTCGCTGATAGCACGGTTGTCGTCTCCCACCTGCGAGCGTAATAGCCCCCGGTTGAAGCGGGCTATAATACTGTTCGGGTCGATGTCTATGACCTTGTCGTAGTCGGACATCGCGCCGCGAAGGTCATTCTTGGAGTATCGTATAAGTCCCCGGTTGATATAATTGCCGGGTTGCAAGGGGTCTATTTTAATGGCTTCATCCAAATCCGTCAGCGCGTTATCATAGTCTTTCTTGTAATAGTATAAAAGTCCGCGCATGGAATACGATTGCGAAAGGTACTTATCCAGTTTTATGGCTTGGTTGTAGTTTTCAAAAGCCTGCACGGTGTCGCCTTTTTCCTGGTACATGGCTCCCCGGCTGAGGAATCCTTGTGTGTAATTGGGATATATCCGCAGCAATTCGTTCAGGTATTTTTCGGCTTGGGGATAATCCTTTTTCTGTATGTTGACGATACCTGTGTTGATGAGGGCAAACTTATCATTGGGATAAACTTCGAGGGTCGTTTTATAATCTTCGAGCGCGCCGTCATAGTTATTCTGGTTTTGGCGGGCGTCGGCTCTCAGCTGGTATGCCTTCGACATATAGGGATTCCGCTCCAACGCGAGTGTACAGTCGTCCTCCGTCCCTTTGTAGTCGTCCAGGTAGTATTTCGCGATAGCCCTGTAAAAATACGGTTCCGCCAAATAGGGTTTAGACCTTATCGCCTGATTGAAATATTGTATGGCGAGCACATAATCTTCATAATAAAGTGAGTTGCGTCCGATGAGTATAACCCTGTCGGTATTTATCTGTGCCAGGGTGAACAGACTGTTAAACAGTAAGAATATGGAGAAAAGATATTTTTTCACGATAGATTGTATTAATCATTGGCAAATATATAAATAATACATTAACAAAGAAGAAGAGAGCCCTCCGCAGGTCTCTCTTTTTTGTATTTTTTAGTTTTTCATCAACTCTCGAAATAATCGTCGTGATAATACGAGTTTTTCTTGAGATAGTATGTCTTATCGCCATAGTAACGCGATGTACCGTAATATCCTTCCCTGCCTTTCACATCATTGAACACAAGCGCGATATTTTCTACGCCATCATATTCCAATTGGGTAATAACACTCTTGAAGAACGCCTTATTCGTTTTGGCGCGCCTTACGACAAACAATGTAGTGTCAGCCATCGACGACAGGATGTACGCGTCGGACACAAGTCCCACCGGACTACAGTCCACTATCACGTAGTCATATACTTCTTTGAGATGTTCCAGTACCTGCCGGGTTTTCGCTGTTTTTATCAATTCACTCGGATTAGGAGGTAATGTACCCGCCGGTATAATATCGAAGCCGAATTCGGGATGTGATATGATAATTTCTTCGAGGCTGACTTGTCCGATAAGGTAATTCGATATACCTTTCTGATATTCCACCTGTAAGGTTTTCCCTACGGATGGACGACGCAAGTCGAGGTCGATAAGAACCACCTTCTTGCCCATCAACTGATAAACCGAGGCGATGTTGGTCGCTATAAATGTTTTGCCGTCGGCAGGCTCTGTGGATGTGACCAGCACGGTAATCTTATTTTCGCGTTGCGCCATGTATTCGATGCGTACGCGCATATTACGGAACGATTCGGCGAAACTCGACTTCGGATAGTTCTTCACCAAAACGATGCCGACAGCAAGCTTCTTCGATATGTTTTCTATTGTCCCTATCACAGGCAAGCCTGATATTTTCTCGCACTCTTCTTTCGTCATTACGGCGAAGTTGAGCACTTCTTCCTTAACGATAACAAATACCAACGGCAAAACCATACCGATAAGGAAAGCGTACATATAATTTTTGTCTTTTTCCGCGCCGTTGTAAGCTCCTCCTATCACACGCGGTGATTCCCATATATCGTTGTCGGCGATATTGGAAGCTCGTTGTATTTCGGCTTCGTATGCCCTTTGGGTCAGGTACTGATGATATACCTCCTTCATGTTATAGTCTCTCTGATACTTTATCAAATCCCTTTCCTGAGGCGGTAGGTTATCTAATTTAAGATCGAGCGTCTTAAATTTTTTCACCAGTGCGTCTTTCTGATCCTGAAGGTTTACTTGTATAAGCAGTATTTCTTTCAATATGGAACGACGTTGTTCATTCAGTTCATTTACGGTGCTTTCATAGAGCAGATTGTTTGGACCCAAATTCTTCGCTTTCTCTATAATGGCGTTAAATGCCCGTACATACTGACCCAGTCTCGGTTCGTTTAGCCCGATGCTCTCCGGTTCAAGTAATTGGGAATCGCCCTCTATGGCATCTTTTATCTTTTGGGTAATAATCAATATAGACTTCTCCCTTATCTCCAAAGCCTCTCTTTCGGCATCCGCCTGAGCCAGTTCCGTCCTCAGTCCCAATGATGAAACATCGTACACGCCGGTTTCTTTTTGGAATTGCTCTAATTTCAACCTCGATATATTCAATGAATCGTCCAGTACTTGTAACTGGTTATGCAAGAAGCTGATCGTTAAGTCAGCTTGTTGGTTCTTCAACGTCAAGTTATAGTTTTGGAATTCATCCAGCAAGGCGCTCAGATAGCTTCTATCTTGCGCCGGGTCGGTTCCTTCTATAGTAACTGAAAGCGCTGTTGAATTTTCGGTTTTTAACGATGTGGAAACGCGTCCGCTATACATTGACACGAGTTGCCCGTTTGAAAGAAACCTGAAATTGAAAGAGCTGGCGCCTAATTCACGAAAGAAATCAGGTCTGAAAGCGTCTGTTTTTCTAAACTTCACATTGAAAAACTTATTCTGCACAGGGGTGTCGAAAACCACGTTGAACGATTCTACTTTCTGATTTTCGTCTGTATAAGATACTCGGCATTGGTTTTCATCCACATACGCGATACTAAACACATAGTTATAAGCAATAGGGGTCAGGTTCACGTCAAGGCTGTCCATCACAATCTCGATAGGCGTGTCGCTATATAGGCTTATATGATCCTTGAATCTTGTCTTAATATAATAATCGACGTGCATCCTTATCGGAAGATTCTTTACCGTGCGGTCTGTCAACCCGTACGATTCCAATACAATCCGTTGATTTTCGCTGTTGCGCAAAATACTGCCAAGCGGGACGGAGTTTGCCATCAAACTGGCGTTACCTCGGGCTTCCAGTATAAGCATGGCTTGGACGGTGAATCTCGGAACCCATGATTTATTCTTTATATAGGCATATCCGATAAATATTGCCACAGAAATAACAAAAAGATACCAATATTTCAGAATCCGGTAAAACCATAAAACAAAATCGAACGATAAGGCTGTTTTAGATTTTACTTCTTCAAAATACGGATCCGTATCGGCTGCTAAAGGTTTTTTATTATTTATGTCCATATATATAGCAAATTTATTATATTAAATCAGTCGACAGCCACCTTCCCATCCCCTCCAAAGCAGGGGTAATTCCTCCCCTTTGGAGAGGTTGGAAAGAGTGAAAATTCATAATTGGCTACGCCGAACGTTGTTTCTTCATTTTTCGGATACCCTCCCTCTTAGGGTTACTGTTTCAAAAAGTAACAAAAGTTACAGTTTTTTTAGTTTACTGGAATTCAAGTGTACTAGCTTGCTAGAACTCTTGTACTCTTGTACTCTTGTAAACTTAAAAAGTAACAAAAGTAACAGTTTTTTAGTTTACTGGAATTCAAGTTCACTAACTTGCTAAAACTCTTGTAAACTCAAAACTCATTACTTAAAACTTAAAAAAGTGACAAAAGTGACACTTTTCAGTCATCATCGTTTCGCGCCATTCCTAATTTCTCTTTACCATCCATACATTACAGTATAAACAAGGAAAGTAAGCGGTATCATCATCGTGGCGGCGAATGATCCTAAAGACTCTATGTTAAAGAATGAATTTTTGTTTGTCGGGAAATATATCAAGTCATTTGGCTTTATATAATAAAATTCGGATTGGATCACATCTTGCGTCCTCAAGTCGAAGCTCTTTCTCAATGTGTTTCCCGCCGCGTCTTTTCGAACGATGCTTACTCTGGAAAGATCCATCGTCCCGGTGGTTTGTTGAGAGATCGCCAATGCCTGATAAATGGTCAGATTGTCTTTATATACCGAATACATTCCTTGTTTATTTGCCGCTAAGATATAAAAATAATTGCTGGATAAGGTCACTTTTACCTGCGCGTCAATTATTGATTGCTGCATAAATTTTTGGATGGCGGCTTCTGCTTCCTGAACGGTAAGCCCCGCTACCTTCACTTTCCCGAAGAACGGTAATATCACAGTGCCATCGCTATATATTGTATATGCCTTGCTTCTGCTTTGGTCGGGTCCGACAACCGCGTTGAAAGCGCTCATTTGTTGGGCGTCTTTGGTAGATATAGAACAAGATATTTTATCATCGACAGCCAATTTGTATTCTTGAAATGGCTCCAACGGGTATTGCAAATTGATAGTTTGCATATAATTGATTTCTTCACTTGAGATACATGAAGAAAATATTCCTATCATCAATATCGCGAATAATAAATGGTATAGTATAGTTTTCATGTCAAAATACTCTAAGTGTGAATACAATAACCCCTGCGATTGACGTTAATAGTCCGAATAGCCCCGCGAACGATGTTGTGGTGCCCATAAATTTACGTTTCAGTTGCGGGGTGTATAATACATCGTTAGGCTGGATATAATAAAACTCCGTGTCTATGATTTCTTTGCTTCTCAGGTCGAACGTTTTCACTACCGAACCGTTCTCTGTTTGGCGGATGATGGATACTTTCGATCTGTCGGCGTAAGCTCCCATCGTGTTTGCTATGGATAAAGCCTGGTATATAGTCATGGTTGTGTTTGGCATGGATATTCTGGCTGAACCGCTTTCGCCCAAAATGCTGAAGTACCTGTTATACAGGGAAATTTCCGCGGTACATCCGGTACTGAAGGCGTCTAATTTGGCGGAGATCAGATTTCTTGCTTCCAGAATGGTATATCCTTGCACATATATTTTACCCAGATAAGGGAAGGTTATAGTGCCATCGGCATATACCGTGATAGGCGACACACCGGAGGCGTCGTCTAAGCTTCTTGCTTGCGCGCCCGCGTCCACTCCCATTCTGTCGCCGATACCTTGTCCCGAAAAGCGAGGAGCATAACTGGAAAAGAGAGTCTTGTCATCATCTTTCCACGTATATACGACGATACTTAGCTGGTCGCCCGGAATAATACGGTATTCATCGGGATTTTTCAACGACTCGGGATAGTGCAATTTTATATCCTGTAAAAAGTCGGTGTCTTTACTCGTCACGCAGGAACTGAGAGCTGAGATAGTACAGACGAGTATTAAAAGAATTTTTGCCGCATTTTTCATAATGTGGTTTGTTAGTTTTTAGATTGTGCCGGTTTAATTTTGTAATGGCAACGGGTCTTTCCTTTTATCATGTTAGTTAATTTTCCTTTTATCAGTTGTTTACGTATGCCTGATATGCGGTCTATAAACAATTTTCCTTCAATGTGGTCGTATTCATGTTGAATGCAACGCGCGAAAAAATTGTCATACACCTCATCATGTAAAACAAAATTTTCGTCAAAATATTGTATGCGGATTTTTTCTTCTCGCTCTACATCTTCGTTTATACCGGGTAAACTGAGGCAACCTTCTTCCATTTTCACGATCTCGCCCGTTTCTTCCACAATACGGGGATTGATAAATGTTTTTTTGAAGCCGGCATACAAGGGGTTGTCTTCGGCAAGCGGTTCCATATCGATGACAAACAGGCGGATGGGTAATCCTACCTGTGGAGCGGCTAATCCTATACCATCCGCGCGGTACATGGTTTCAAAAAGATTGTCGATGAGCTCTTTCAGATTGGGATAGTCGGCGGTTATGTCTTTCGCTACTTCTCTTAAAATTGGTTGTCCGTATAAATATATAGGTAATATCATTCGTAGTTATTTGTTTTGTATTCGTAAACTTTCCATATAATCCCGCAGGATGATCGTCGCGCTTATTTCATCCACAAGGGCTTTGTTTTGCCTGTCGGTCTTTTTCAAACCTGCTTCAATAATTGTTTTGTGTGCCAAGACTGACGTAAAGCGCTCGTCGTAATATTCGATCCGGATATCCGGATAAACGGATTGCAGTTTCTTTACAAATGGACGAATATGCCTCATGTTTTCAGAATATTCATTATTCATTTGTTTCGGTAAACCGACAATGATACATTCGACGTCTTCTTTTGCCAAATAGTTTGCCAAATAGTTGAGCAAGGTATGAGTAGGGACAGTCGTCAGTCCGTTAGCTATAATTTTCAGCGTATCCGATACTGCTATTCCTGTCCGCTTGGTTCCATAATCCAGCGCTAAAAGTCTTCCCATAACATTTTCACAAAGGTAGATAAAAATATTTATTTTCATCTAAAAAGTGTGCAAATAAGAACGTGGAAAAAAGAATTATCGTCCCGCTTTATTTCCACCCCCGGAAGGAGAACTGAAAATAATTTCCCGCTTAGAGAATGTTTTACGGATGATTTAAACAGTTTCTAAGGTTTTTTTATTTTAAATTAATGATTATGGGATATAATACCCAAATGCAGAAAAACCGTACAACGTCATTGCGAGGGCTTCCCGAAGCAATCCAAACAGTTGATATGGATTGCTTCGTCGTTCCTCCTCGCAATGACGAAGACGAAATTATCTGACTTAGGTATTATAACCGACATTCATTTTAAATTAACTTCCCGCGTCGTTTCATAAATTCGTTGTTCGCGCGTACGCTTTTCCTGATTTTGGAGATAGAGCGTTGTATGTTGTGCGCTTTGAGTCCAGTGATTTTGGCAAGAGAGGCGTAGTTGACGGCGGGTTTCAGGCTGATGTACATTTTGAACAGCTCGAAGTCGCGGATGTTGTAATTGACATATACAAAGTTGAGTATATCTTTTTCTAATTTTCTTACATTCGCTTCCGACTCGGCGAAAGAAAGAATATCCGCGTCCGATTGTTCATGACAGGGAAGGAATTCACAATAACGGTTCCGGCTGATCCTGTCCGCCATCAGGTTGGTAAAGTAGGAGCGGACAAAGTAGAACCGATAGTAATCCACGTCATTTCCCGAATACAGGATGTTTTCGTACATCTTCAGGTAGCTGTCGTTGAAAATGTCGCTATCGAAAAAGTTGCGTGCCGACAAGTATTCGATGACAGACCGGTTGTTCTGTTCAAACCAGCGGTTAAAGGCTTCCGCCTTTTCGGCGTAAACAAAATCCCGGACGCCTTCATTCTTTTTAAAATATTTTTTGCCTTTATTGCTTCTGTTGGTGTTAAATAGTAGCATGAGTTTTTTTATTAGTTACAAGTTACAGGTTACAAGTTGCGAGTTATGGGTTACAAACAGGGGTGTGTCGCTTACGCCCTCCGGACTGTTTCTCCTTTTGAGGGGGGAAGAGATGGTTTTTATTTTTCACGCGTATGTGTATCTGTCGTCATCTATATTCCGCGCTTGTTCACGAGCCTCTTTGCCGTCGCGGTTATATTCCGCTAAAACCGGCTTTAGCCGCGAAGTGAGGACGGCGGTGTCTTCGTATAGTAAATCCCAGTCTTTGTCGAGGATTTCGGACGCTTTCACGTTTACGGTATCCATATAGGCGTCGAATGATACACAGACGCGTATGTCGCCTATTACGTCGTCGTAATCGGGGACGTCTATTCCGTCGGAATTGTATAAGTGGCTTGTGATGGATTTGATAAGGCCGGTCATTTGTCTTTCGTTGCAATAACATTCAATTTTTAAAGCTCCCATTTTTTTATCTTTTTAGTTGTTTGTTTGTGATTTATTTCTTTCATTTGGTGTATAATAATTATTACATCACAAATATACACATATTTGTGAATATGATATACACAATTAAGTGAATATTTGCGTTAATAAATATTAATCAATTGAGGGCGAACGGGTAAGGGTTTATGATGTCTTATTTGCTTTGTATATTGAGAAATGTGAGCCAAAAGATGCTAATAAAAGCTGCTTGAAAAGGAAACTGTAATACACAAATAAGTGAATCATGGAAGTACACGATAGAATCAGAAAAATAAGAGAAGATTTGTTTAAAGGTTCAAATATCGATTTTGCGAATACGCTTGACGAAAAGCCGAACACGACGAGTAACTGGATCAGTGGAAACCGTAAAATAGGGCTTGAGGTGATAGAAAAGATTCTGGCGCGCCTGCCGCAAATAAACTCAAGCTGGCTGTTGTCGGGAGAAGGGTCGATGATGAAAACGGATTCGGATAAGGAAGAGCCTTATTTGGTAACTAAGGCGGGGGTGAAATATTTTCAGTTGCCGAACGGAAAATACCTGATGCGCGTACCCTTTGTGCCGGTAAAAGCTTACGCCAAGTACATTGACGAATACAGGGACGCCGAATACAGCGCGCCGTTGGATGAATATAATTTTATTGTGGATCAGATAGGGCATGGCAGGTACATGGCGTTTGAAATAAAAGGAGACAGCATGGACGACGATACCCGCAGAAGTTTAGGTAACGGAGACATCGTGCTGGGGCGCGAACTGGGGGCGGAACATTGGCGGGACAAACTGCATACCAACGATTATCCCAACTGGATAATCGTTCTGGATAACACCATCCTTTGCAAACAAATCATACATCAGGATGTGGAAAAGGCTACGATTGTCTGCCATTCGTTGAATCCTTCGCCGGAGTATTCCGACTTTGAACTGAATTTCAAGGATATTCGCTACATGTTCAATATCATACAGCGGGTGTCGAATATGGTGTGAGAACAGTAAACCACCTGCCTCGACCCTGCCAAAGGCGGAGGATTGAAGGGGTGGTTATCGACTTTCAACCGTTTGCTGTTTCTATCCATTTCTTTAGCTCCCTCACCTTGCGGATAAGACAGCTGGCGCACGATTGCGGCATTTCGTTCGTATCGAAAACCTTGTTGTGTAACCCATAAATTTTACTCATCGAGTAGCGATGCGTCTTTTCCACTTCGTCGATGAGGTTCTTTACCTCCCACGTTAATTTTTTACTCATTTTATAATTTTTTTGTTATCAATATGTTTCACAATCAGAAATACGGTGAATGCCACCGGTATTCCTGTCCAAAATAGTTCAGACGACCGGGATAGGAGGGCGGTCAAGCTGACTGACATTCCGATGAGGTGGAATGTAAGGCAGGGTCTGCAATTAAAAGGTTTACGGTCGAGTCGCTTATCCAGTACGGGAAGCTTGAGCGACAGCGCGGCTCCCAAGCGCAGGGAGATCGCCACAGACGGAAACAGTGTCGTTATTATCATGAATGTATTCATACAATAAGATAATTTCATATTTTTTTCTTTACAGATTTAGACTGTTTTTATGGTTAATAAATATTAAAAGTTTGTTTGTATCCTCCATATCCGCTGTGAAGCAAAGATTTTAACGCGTAAATACGGTGTTCCTGTGCTTTTATTTTAACTTTACGGAGATAATTTTATTTTCGTTTAAATGATCAACAATGACCAACTCCAATCGGAGACGATAAGTTATCTTCGTTTTCCATTGATAGCCGTAGTCGTGCTCGCGCATTCATCCATCGCTCTTTATACGATACAAGGTGAGAACGTGGGCGCTGAAGTCACGTTTCCTGTCTATGAGAATATAGGGTATTACATCACTTGGGTGTTTGGTCAAATCGTGATTCCGACATTCTATTTTATTTCCGGCTTTTTGTTTTTTCTGAATGTTCAAGAGTGGAATGTCAATATGTATGGGGCGAAGCTCAAAAGCCGGTTCTATTCTTTGGTTATACCTTATTTGTTCTGGAATCTTTTAGCTTTGGCTCTTTTCTTTATCGCCGAGAATATGCCCTTTATATCAGGACTTTTTTCGGGCGACTATATGAAAATAAAGGATTACGGCATAAAGGAATTTCTGATGGCTTTCTGGGTAAAAGAGGGTGGGGTTGCCTTGTCGCCTTTTGTGTATCCGTTGTGGTTTGTCCGCGACCTTATTGTTATTGTCGTGATGACCCCACTTGTATATTGGACGATACGCTACCTGAAAATATTCGGTTTGGCGGTTCTTTTCGCCTTATGGTATCTCGATGTGTTCAATATCGCGGGGCTAAACACAGCCGGCTTGTTCTTCTTTTCGGCGGGAGCGTATTTCGGTCTTCATAAAATAAACCTGACAACGTTTTTCAACAAGATGTATTATCTGTCGATGCTCTATCCGGCGCTTTCGCTCATCGACTTAGCGACCCGGTACCACGAGTTCAATAAGCACATACATTACATAGGGATTATCGTGGGCGTTATTTTCTTGTTTAATGTTGTTTCATCTGGTATCCGCCGCGGTAAACTGCATGTCTCGGTGTTTCTGGCGAATGCCGGTTTCTTTGTTTATGTCACTCATGAGCCGTGGCTGTTGTTGATAAAGAAATTATCGTTTTCCGTGTTTAGACCGTCAAGCGAAATATCCTATATTCTGCTGTTTCTAATACCGGCTTTATTTATAATAGGGTTGTCCCTGTCGGTATATTACCTGATGAACAAGTACATGCCCCGCGTATTGAAAGTCATTGACGGAGGACGTTAGCATTTCTGTCTCTTAGTCGTTGAGAAACTCGAAATTACGGCGTTTCAAGAGGAAGTCGCGTCCCAGATATTTTTCCCTGACGACTTCGTTTTCAGCTAATTGCTCTGCCGTTCCCTGAAACAATACTTTTCCCTCAAACAGCAAGTAGGCTCGGTCGGTGATACTCAATGTTTCGTCCACATTGTGGTCGGTGATGAGGATGCCGATATTCTTGTATTTCAATTTGGCTACAATCTCCTGAATGTCTTGCACGGCAATAGGGTCAACGCCCGCGAAAGGTTCGTCAAGCATGATGAATTTGGGGTCGATGGCGAGACAACGGGCTATTTCCGCGCGACGGCGTTCTCCTCCCGAAAGGCGGTCGCCCAGATTTTTGCGTACTTTGTTTAATCCAAACTCGTCGATAAGGCTTTCTAACTT
>JAISKQ010000265.1 GCA_031260865.1 Prevotella sp. | reverse complement strand
ACACAGGAAGAAAAACAGATGACCCAGATAGGGCGTGTAACGTTCAATGAAGACATCTGCATAGTCCACACCGAGGAAACAAATTGCGGAGCATGCGCGGAACATTGTCCGACTCAGGCTGTGTCAATGATTCCATACGACAAAGCCGAAGGGCTGACCATACCGTCTATCAATCCCGATATATGTATTGGTTGCGGAGGATGCGAATACATCTGCCCTGTTCGTCCGCACCGGGCAATACATGTCGAAGGCAATGTGATACATCAACAACGGAAAGCTTTTAAAGAAGAAGAAAAACAGGATATCGTCATTGACGGCTTTGGCTTCTGACACGATAAGCTATTTGTAAAAAAAAGATAAACAACTATATATAAAAAGCATAGGACAGACATGCCACTCCTATGCTTTTTCGCATTCATGCAATCGTTTGCAATTTATTTTCATCAAAAAACCACTTCTACAAACGCGCGACTTTCCTTTAATATGTAGTTTTGTTTGTACATATACTCTTCAAAAAAAGAGATAATAGTCTATAACCATAAAAACATCATCATGAAAGTAAAATTACACATCAACTATCACACCTTTTGGGGACAAGATTTATTCGTCTATGGATCAGGGGCTGCCCTTGGCAAATGGAATGAAAACAAAGCGCTTAAAATGGTATGCGACACTCCTGATGAATGGTATTTAGAAATAGATATAAAAGACCCTTCCATTGATTACCAATACGTAGTGAAAGCGAATGGCATCGTAATCGCCAAAGAATGGGGCAACCCGCATACATTGCAATTGGTATCCGAAAAGGGTTTCGACATATACGATTCATGGCAGAGTATTCCACAACAAAGATATTTCTACACCTCCGGGTTTTCCGAAAGTTTCTTTCTCCACCAAGATACAGCAAAAACGAAGTATTATAAAAAGACAATCTTACTCAAAGTCGCTTGTCCTTACATAAAGAAGAACCAGACCTTGGTTCTTTGCGGTTCATCGAAAGCTTTGGGTGACTGGAATCCGGAAAAATCCCTTCGCTTCGATCCGGCAAGATACGGAGAATGGCAGTTGACTATCAACGCCACTCCTATGAAAAAGCCGCAAGAATACAAATTGGCGATATACGATGACACAGCGAAAAAGATTATAAACTGGGAAGACGGTCAAAACCGCCTATTAACCCCTGTGACTGCCAACGAAGACACGGTAAAGATAGAAACATCGGCTTATCGTCATGGATGGGTGGATTGGAAAGCGGCGGGAGTGGCAATACCCATATTTTCGTTACGGTCAAACGACAGCTTTGGCATCGGAGAATTTTCCGACCTGAAAAAGATGGTGGATTGGGCTGCCCTTACCGGACAGAAAGTGATACAAGTATTGCCGATAAATGACACGACTATTACTCATACATGGAAAGATTCATATCCTTACAACGCCATATCTATTTATGCTTTACACCCCATCTATCTGGGATTGAAGGCTTATCCCCTTCAAAACGCCGAATTATTCAAAAAATATGAAGCGGAAGCCGCGGCGTTAAACGGATTGAAGGAGATTGATTACGACAAGGTGCTAAACTTGAAAACATCTTACCTTAAAGACTTGTTTCAGGAATCCGGCAAAACGGTATTAAAGAGCAAAGATTACCTGTCGTTCTATCAACACAACGAAGAATGGCTGTTCCCGTACGCGTGTTTCTCATTTTTACGAGATAAATACAACACGGCTAATTTCTCCCTGTGGAAAACCCAAAACGCATTCAACAAAAAAGCTTTGGAAAAACTGCTGGATACCGACAAAGAGGCGAAAGAAACCGTTGAACTGCTTTGCTTTACTCAATACCTGCTCCATAAGCAACTGATAGAAGCGAAGGAATATGCCCATCAGCACGATGTGATACTAAAAGGAGATATACCTATCGGAATCAGCCGAAACAGCGTGGAAGCTTGGGTAGAGCCACACCTGTTCAATCTGGACGTTCAAACGGGAGCGCCACCCGATGATTTCTCTTTCTTTGGACAAAACTGGGGATTCCCTACCTACAACTGGGACGAAATGGCTAAAGACGGTTATCAATGGTGGGCGAAACGTTTCCGCAAGATGGCTGATTACTTCGACGCGTACCGTATCGACCATATATTAGGATTTTTCCGTATATGGGAAATACCGCTATCATCCGTACAGGGACTGCTCGGTTATTTCAGTCCCGCCTTGCCGATGCCTGCCGATGAAATCCGTTCATGGGGAATGTGGTTCGATGAATATCGCATGACCAATCCTTATATACACGAACATTTTCTTGGAAACATATTCGGGGAATATACGCGGGAAGTCATCGATACCTTCCTCTTCCCTATCGCGTGGCAACGTTATGAACTGAAAGATTCATGTAATACGCAAGTCAAGATTAAAGGTCTCTTTGCCGGAAGAACCGACGCCAAGAGTTTGCTTATTCGCGACGGATTATACAGTTTATGCAACGAGGTCTTGTTTATTCGGGATAAACGCGAACCCGAAAAATTCCATCCCCGCATCACTGCGCAATACAGCTACTCTTACAAAGACCTGGACGACAGCGCTAAAACAGCGTTCAACCGCTTATACGATGAATTCTTTTATCATCGTCACACCCAATATTGGCGCGATCAGGCGATGAACAAATTGCCAAGTTTGATAGCTTCCACTCCTATGTTGGTTTGCGGAGAAGACTTAGGTATGGTTCCTAAATCCGTTCCTTCCGTAATGAACGAATTACAGATATTGAGCCTCGAAATAGAACGTATGCCAAAAATAGAAAGTATGCCGTTCAACTATCTTGGGAATCTCCCTTATCTGAGCGTATGTACTACTTCTACTCACGATATGGCGCCAATCAGGGCATGGTGGCGCGAAAATAGAGAAACGACTCAAAAGTATTACAACCAAATATTATGGAAGAATGGCGCCGCTCCCGAAGATTGTGACGCCGACCTGTGCCGGCAAATCATATTCAATCACTTGAATTGCCCTTCGATGCTGACAATCCTTCCGCTTCAGGACTGGTTGTCGATGGATGATAGCCTGAAAAGGACGAACGCGGAAGATGAACGGATAAATATCCCCGCGATATCCGAATATTACTGGCGATACCGTATGCACCTTACTTTGGAGGAATTAATGGAAGCTGATGGCTTTAATAAACAATTGAAAGAAATGATAACATCATCCGGACGAGAATAAACAATCAATATAAAATACATCCATGAGAAAAAACAACATAATCTTATTATTATTGGTCTTTGTCTGTCAATCCATATTTGCGATTGATATTAAGACGGTTGAGCCTGAATTTTGGTGGGCGGGCATGAAAAACCCTGAACTTCAGGTTATGCTTTATGGAAACAATATCGCTAAATCAGACGTCAGTATTACAGCTAAAACCGCGAAAATAAAAGAGGTAGTGAAATTGGAGAGTGCAAATTATATATTCCTTTATTTGGATCTTACCAATGCTCAACCCGAAAAGTTTAATATTATCCTGCAACAAGGTAAAGACAAGAAAGTTGTGCCTTACGAAATAAAAGAACGCAAACCGGGTTCAGCCGACAGGGTAGGATTCAATTCCGGCGATGTCTTATACCTCATCATGCCCGACCGATTCTCAAATGGCGACCCTACAAATGATATTGTAGCCGGAATGCGCGAAGCCAAAGTTGACCGTAATGATCAATACACGCGTCATGGAGGAGACTTCAAAGGGGTCAGCAACCATTTGGATTATATCCAAGATTTGGGCGTGACCGCCATCTGGTTCAATCCGGTATTGGAAAATGATATGCCCGACGGTTCTTACCATGGTTACGCGACAACGGATTATTATAAGGTAGATCGTCGCTTCGGTTCAAATCAGGAATTTGTCGACCTCGTGAATAAAATACACGAAAAAGGAATGAAAGTCGTTATGGATATGATTTTCAACCATTGCGGCAGCAACCATTTCTTCTTTACGGACAGACCTTCGAAAGATTGGTTTAATTTCCCTGATGAATATGTGCAAACATCATATAAAACGACGAGTCAACACGATCCTTACGCGTCGGCGGCAGATAAGAAGCTTGCGGTTGAGGGATGGTTTGTGGAAACGATGCCGGACTTGAATCAACGAAATCCGCATGTAGCTAAATATTTGATTCAAAATAGTATATGGTGGATAGAATATGGCGGACTGGATGGTATCCGCCAAGACACGCACCCTTATGCCGATTATGACATGATGTCTCGCTGGTGTAAAGAAGTTACGGAGGAATATCCCGATTTCAATATCGTTGGCGAAACATGGCTTAACAACAATGTTGCTGTTTCATTCTGGCAGAAAGACAGTAAATTAGCCGCTCCTCGAAACTCCAATTTACGTTGTGTAATGGATTTCCCGCTGATGGGGGTGATGGAAAACGCATTCGACGAAGAAACGAATCCTTGGGATAAAGGCATGGCGCGTATCTATGAATATCTGGGGCAAGATATTGTGTTCCAAAATCCGCACGAATTACTGATATTCTTAGATAATCACGACACTTCACGTTTTTATAGAAATATAGGACAAACATCGAATCTCCAACGCTACAAGCAAGCCATCGCGTTTTTATTGACAACACGCGGCATACCTGAAATTTATTACGGCACGGAAATACTGATGGCAGCCGACAAAAGCGAAGGCGATGGTTTTCTGCGCCGCGATTTCCCAGGAGGTTGGGACGGTGATTCTGTGAACGCGTTCAACGCGAGCGAAAGAACGGCTCAGCAAAACGAAGCTTTCGATTATATGAAAAAAATACTGAATTGGCGCAAAGGCAACGAAGCCATATCAAAGGGTACATTAAAGCACTTTGCCCCGATGAACGGCGTATATGTATATGAACGCAAATACAATGACAAATCGGTTGTGGTAGTACTGAACGGTTCTGAAAATGAAAAGACCATTGACTTAGCTGTTTACAAAGAGATATTACCGAAAAACCAAGCAAAAGACATAATAAGTGAGAATATTATAAATTTAGATAATTCATCATTAACTATTAAAGCAAGAAGTGTCTTTATATTGGAATTTTGATTACTTTTATAGGAAGTATTACAAAACTCTTATTCATGAAAAAAGGACCACTAACCATCAAAGACATAGCCAAAGACCTGAATATATCGCCATCAACCGTATCAAGGGCTTTAAAAGACAATCCTTATATCAGTCCCGAAACTCGGAAACTAGTCCAGGAGTACGCGGACAAATATAAGTACAAGCCGAATACGATGGCTTTGAACCTGAGAACCCAGCATAATAATATTATCGGGGTTATCGTTCCTGAATTGGCTAACCACTTCTTTTCGGGAGTGTTGTCGGGGATGGAAACCGTCGCAGAGAACAAGGATTACCATGTCATCATCTGTCAGTCGCGCGAAGATTACAAAAAGGAAGTACGGAACGTACAGACTCTGATCAAGGCGCGTGTGTGCGGCGTATTGATTTCGCAATCAAAAACCACAACACAATATGACCACTTTCAGGAATTGATAGACAATGATATTCCGTTTATTTTCTTCGATAGGATTTGCACGGGAATTGATTCGGACAAGGTAGTGGTTGATGACTATAGCGGGACATTCACGGCTGTGGAATATATGATCAAAACGGGCTGTAAGCGAATAGCCTTCTTTACAGCCCCTCATCATCTTGAAATATCCAAGAACCGAAAAAACGGGTATCTTGACGCTCTTCGCAAGTATCAACTACCGGTCGAAGATCAACTTATCCGTACTGCCGACACAAAGCAATTGGGATACGAAGAGGCGAAGAAGATATTACAGGAGCCAAATAGCCCGGACGCCTTTATGGCGATGAACGATTATACGGCTTCGGGTATATTGGTCGCGTGTAAAGAATTAGGATTAAGAGTGCCGGAAGATGTGTCTATTTGCGGGTTTTCCAACTCGAATATATCACAAGACACCGATCCCATGTTGACGACAATGGATCAACATCCGATAGAAGTAGGCGAAGAGTCCATGAAATTAATACTTGAGAAAAT
>JAISKQ010000278.1 GCA_031260865.1 Prevotella sp. | reverse complement strand
AATTTTTAGAGCTATTTTTAGGATAATTTGTTCTTCCGCGAAGCGATAATAGCGGGCTATTTGAGCTGAGTGAAAGGATAAATTAGACAAAAAGAGCCTAAAAATGGACGAAAAAAGAGGTATAATAATATATTTTGGTGAAATTTAAACAGTTTCTTAGTACTTTTGTAAGTATTATTTATATAAGTGACTATGAACCAAACGAACATCAATATAAAAAACAAGCGTGCCAGTTTTGATTATGAATTTATTGAGACATACACGGCAGGCATTGTCCTTACCGGAACGGAAATAAAATCGATCCGTTTGGGTAAAGCAAGCCTTGTTGATACCTTTTGCATATTCGAAAAGAATGAGTTATGGGTTCGCAACATGTATATTGCCGAATATTTTTATGGCTCATATAACAATCACGCGGCGCGTCGCGACCGCAAACTTTTACTGAGCAAGAAAGAACTGAAAAAAATACAGCGGTCTGTTAAAGAAACCGGATACACCATTGTTCCTACCCGCGTCTTCCTGAACGAACGGGGGCTTGCCAAGGTAAACATTGCCGTCGCACGCGGTAAGAAGCAATATGATAAACGTCAGTCTCTGCGTGTGAAGGATGATAAGCGCTCTATGGATCGCGCGATGAAGCATTAACTTTGGAACGTAAAATGACACAAATAAAAAAGGCGGCTTCGGAACATAAATACATCATACTGATTTCCATATTGCTGTTTTTCGGCATATATGGACTCAATCATTATTTCCCTATCACATTAGATGACTGGACATATAGCATGATGGCAGACGGCTCGCGCGTCGATAGCTTATGGGATATTCTTCAGTACCAATATGTGCACTATTTTAATTGGGGCGGGCGTTCGGTGGTGCATACAATCGCGCAGGTTATGCTGGCTGCCGGTGTATTTTGGGGTGATGTTATCAATAGCGCCGGTTATGTGGCTTTAGTCTTAACTATTTACTATATAACCAATAAGGGCAATAAAAGCAATCTGTCGTTATTTATTGGAGTCAATCTGCTTATTTGGTTTCTCGTGCCGGCTTTGATAGAAAATATATTCTGGATTACAGGCAGCGCCAATTATTTGTGGGGAACGCTGCTTATCCTGCTTTTTATTTCATTTTATTGTTCCGCCTTTCTCACCAATCAGTCGCATGATAGCGGTCTGAAGAGAATCGCTCTATTCCTGTTTGGCGTAATTGCCGGATGGACAAATGAAAACATGGCTGTGGCGATGATATTCTTCGTGTTTTGCCTTATTATTTTAATGAGGAAAGAACATCAGGCTTTGCCCAAATGGATGATTTGGGGGCTGGCAGGAGCGATTATCGGATGCGCCTTTATGTTGTTAGCTCCCGGAAATTATATACGAAACGCCGGAGAGATTGAAAGCCTGAACCCGGGCGCGGCAGAACCATTCTATGTCTTTTATTTTTACCGTTTTACAAGCATCTTGAAAGTTTCGTCATGGTATGCCCTTATACCGACAATCATATATGTCTTATTTTTACTATTGTATCCAAAATATAAAAAAAAGGAAACCGACAGAAGGGTATTACTGTTGTCCCTATTATTTGCCGTCACAGCCGGAGTGGCTACTTTGGCGATGATAGCGGCGCCTATTTTCCCCGAAAGGGTTTGGTTCGCCATTCTTGTATTCCTTTTTCTGGGTACAGGTTTGTTGTATGCCAACCTCAATTTCTCGCTGTCCTATATTAAACGATCTCTTTATTCCATTATCGGGGTAGCCGCGCTGGTTTTCTTTTATTCCTATTGGGTAAGCCTGAACGATTTCATACGGATACATGATATTTGGGCTGAAAGGGACAGTATCGTCCTTGCCGAAAAACAACGAGGCGTGAAAGACGTTGTCATTTATGGTCGTTTTAGAGCATCTGATTCTTGGTTTGTTCGTCCCAAAACCGGAGATATTCCATTGGACTCTATATCGTGGATGCAAAACGCATATGGACTATACATGGGTGTAAATTCAGTAAAAGTCTTAGATTCGGATAAATAGCAATAATTATAAAAATTGAAATACCTTTCGTATATATGAAAATCGAATTTATAAATATGGAAATGAACAGCAAGGTCAAAAAATGGTTATTTGTGACTGTTATTTGCTTTATATTCGGTTTTATATACATTTTAAATTCTTTAATACCGCTCTATTATGACGATCTGTGTTATGCTTTCGTTTTCGGAGGAGGACCCAAAGTAAGCGGTCTCGCGGATGTTATCAGAAGCCAATATAATCATTACTTCTTATGGGGAGGAAGATCTGTTGTACATGTTATAGCACAAATACTGATTTTACTACCTGAGCGCGCGCGCGACATTATCAATACGCTGGCATTTATCGGACTGGTTTTGATTATATATAAGATCGCGAATAGAGGAAACAAGTTAAGCATATCCGTTTTAATCGTAACAACTTTATTGATATACTTCTTCTCACCTGTATTTGTCACCACGCTCCTGTGGATAACCGGTAGTTCAAATTATCTTTGGGGAACGCTTATAACCCTTGCGTTTGTTTATCCTTATTGCAAAAACTTTATTGATGGTAAAACCGAAACTTCTATATGGAAGGTCGTCCTTTTTTTCTTATTCGGAATTATAACCGGCTGGACAAATGAGAACACAAGCTTGGCTTTAATTTGTATAACGGTGGCGTTTTGTGTGTTATTCTATCGTAAACATACATTATCATCATGGAATATATCAGGCTTGATCGGATTGGTCATTGGTTTTATAGTAATGATGGCGGCGCCGGGAAATTTTCGGAGGGAACAAGCTTCTTATGATGCCGACTATACTCTGTTCAATAGGTTGTTTGATGGTGTAAAGTACATGTCACATGCTTATAGTGTATTCATATTAATCATATTAGCCATTTACGTAGTTCTGCTATTGATAAATATTTATCAGGATAAAAAAGACTGGTATAAGAATAGGCACATCCAACTTTCTTTTTGTTTCTTCTTTTTTTCTCATCTGTCTATTTTTCTTTTATCCGGCGTTCCGGGAGTTCATCCCAGAGCTTTTTTTGGAGGAATCGTATATTTGATTGTGGGCGTTGTTATATTATATGCCCGAATACAAATTAATACAAGTTTTTTAAGATTATTAAATTTATCTGCCATTACGTTGTTTTGTTTGGCATTTTGTTATAGTTACTATCGCCGGTTACCTTCATTTCTTCTGATTTCCAAAACATATAACAATAGGGAACAAGTTATAGAAGAACAAAAGAAAAAAGGAGTTGAGGATTTTGTTTTTTATGATAAAATTAAACTACATTACAAGTTTGATTTTAATGATTTGAGTGACAACCCTGACGATCCCTATAATATTTATTATGCGAAAATTCATAATATCCATTCGATAAAAATTCTTGATTCTGAAAAAAAATAAGCAAATGCAAAAAATACAAGATATATTAAAAGAAAGGATACTTGTCCTCGATGGGGCGATGGGTAGCCTGATACAACAATACAAGTTGACGGAAGAGGATTTCCGAGGCGAACGGTTTCGCGATTCGGCTGTGCTGCAAAAAGGGAATAACGACCTTCTTTGCCTCACTCGTCCCGATGTAATAGAAGAAATTCATCGTAAATACCTGGATGCCGGAGCGGATATTATCGAAACCAATTCATTCAACGCGACCGCCATATCGCTGGATGACTACAACATGGCGCGTCTGGCGAAAGAGATAAACCGGGAAGCAGCCGCGATTGCCAAAAGGGTAGCCACCGAATATACAAAGCGGAATCCCGATAAGCCTCGGTTTGTAGCGGGTTCGATAGGACCGACCAACAAAACGGCGTCCATGAGTCCGAAGGTGGAAAATCCGATATTCAGGGCGGTGACTTTCGACGACCTGCATAGCGCTTACAAAGAGCAGATAGAAGGCTTGGTTGACGGCGGCGCGGATTTGTTATTGATAGAGACAATATTCGACACGCTGAACGCAAAAGCCGCGTTATTTGCCGCCGAAGAGGTGCGAAAAGAAAGAAACATCCACTTACCTGTTATGATTTCCGTAACTCTGTCGGACAAAGGGGGACGTACCTTATCAGGGCAAACGATAGGCGGATTTTTAGCATCGGTAAGCCATATCGATTATCTTTCCATCGGGCTTAACTGTTCATTTGGCGCATCGGAAATGAAGCCTTTTCTCAAAGAACTGGCAAGAATAGTTCCGGGTTTTGTCTCAGCGTATCCGAACGCCGGTCTGCCGAATCAATTCGGGGAATATGACCAAACCCCTGAGATAATGGCGAAACAGATAAAGGAGTTCGTCGACGAAGGATTAGTAAATATCATCGGCGGCTGTTGCGGCACTACCCCTGCTCATATAGCGAAGTATGTTGATGTGGTAAAGGGAGCCGCGCCTCGTAAGCCTGCCGAGAAACCAAAATATATGTGGTTATCCGGATTGGAATTGTTAGAAGCCAAACCGGAAATAAACTTTATAAATATAGGGGAAAGGCTTAATGTCGCCGGTTCCCGCAAATTTCTTCGGCTGATAAAGGAAGAAAAATACGAAGAAGCCTTGACCATTGCCCGCAAGCAAGTGGAAGACGGGGCGCAGGTACTGGATGTGAACATGGATGAAGGGCTGTTGGACGGCGTGAAGGAAATGACCACCTTCCTCAACCTGATGGCGTCCGATCCGGATGTGTCGCGCGTTCCCATGATGATTGACTCATCCAAATGGGAGGTGCTGGAAGCCGGATTGAGATGTGTGCAGGGCAAGCCGATTGTCAATTCTATTTCCCTAAAAAGCGGCGAGGAAGAGTTTCTTCGTCAGGCGCGCCTTGTCAGGCAATATGGCGCTGCCGTAATCGTCATGGCTTTTGACGAAACAGGTCAGGCTGATACATATCAGCGCAGAATTGAAATATGCGAACGAGCTTATAAAATACTTGTGGACGACGGATTCGATCCGCTGGATATAATATTCGACCCCAATGTATTGGCTATCGCCACGGGTATGGAAGAACACCGCGGTTATGCCGTCGATTTCTTGGAAACGATTACATGGATAAAGAAAAATTTGCCTCACGCCAAAATCAGCGGAGGGGTCAGCAACTTGTCTTTTTCGTTTCGCGGCAATGATTATGTGCGCGAAGCGATGCACGCCGTATTCCTGTATTACGGCGTTCAGCGTGGTATGGATATGGGTATTGTGAATCCGGGTCAATCGGTTGTTTATGATGATATTCCGCTCGAACTGAGAAACCTTGTCGAAGATGTGATATTTAATCGCAGACCTGAGGCTACCGACGAATTGATCGAATATGCCGAAAGAGTCAAAGGCGAAAAAAGCGGTCAAGCCGAACAAAAAATTGAAGAATGGCGTTCTTTTCCGCTTGACGAACGCATTCAGTATGCCTTGATAAAGGGGATTAGCGACTATCTGGAAGAAGATTTGGAAGAAGCGCTCAAAGTCTATCCTCGGGCTGTGGATATTATAGATAAGCCGCTGATGGATGGCATGAACAAAGTGGGCGATTTATTCGGTTCGGGTAAAATGTTCCTGCCGCAGGTGGTAAAAACCGCCCGTACAATGAAACGCGCCGTGGCTATCCTTCAACCGACCTTAGAAGCTCAGAAAGCATCTTCGTCGGGAAGCAACAAGGCAGGTAAGCTGGTAATAGCAACCGTCAAAGGGGATGTGCATGATATTGGTAAAAATATTGTGTCTATTATCCTTGCTTGTAATAATTATGAAGTGATTGACTTGGGCGTGATGACGCCTCCGGAAGTCATTATCCAAAAAGTAAAAGAGGAACAGCCTGATTTTCTATGTCTTAGTGGTCTTATCACCCCTTCATTAGAGGAAATGAGTATTGTCGCTCACGAAATGGAAAAGGCGGGCTTCTCCATTCCCCTGATGATTGGCGGCGCTACGACATCTAAACTACATACAGCCATCAAGATAGACCCGAAATACAACAACGGATTGGTAGTCTATGTGAAAGATGCTTCACAAGCTCCCGCGGCTGTGGGCAAACTTATCAATCCAACGACAAAAGATAGCTATATAGAAGAAATCCGTAATGAGTACGCTTCGTTGCGGGATACGGCGGAAGATAAAAAGTCCGGCTTATTGCCATTATCCGAAGTATGGGATAAAGGAATGAAAATAGATTGGTCGGATTATAAGACTCCCGAGCCGAAAGTAAAAGGACGGCAGGTTATAAAGCATATTCCGATAGAAAATATTATCCCCTTTATCGACTGGAAGTTTTTCTTCCATTCTTGGAATTTATCCGCCCGTTATGCTTCGGTACAACATATAGATGACTGTCAATCGTGCCGTACCGCGTGGCTTAACTCTTTCCCCGAATCGGAGCGGGAAAAGGCGGCGGAGGGTATGCAGCTTTATAAAGACGCGAAAATACTGCTGGATCAATTGGTCTTTGATAAAGTCGGTTATATCAATGCCGTGTTTGGTGTTTTTGAGGCATATAGCGAAAACGAATGTTTGTACATCAACGATATTTGTTTCCCGATGCTTCGTCAGCAAAAGAAAAATGACAAGGGCGAATATTTATCTCTTTGCGATTTTGTCGCGCCAAAATCTTCGGGTAAGAAAGATTATGCCGGAGGCTTTACGGTTACTGCCGGAGTAGGAGCGAATGAGCTGATGAGCGAATATGAACGTCAAGGCGATGAGTATAAAGTACTGCTGTTGAAATCCGTATTAGACCGTTTAGCGGAAGCGGCTACCGAATGGTTGCATGCCGAGATCAGGAAAGAATACTGGGGCTATGCCGCTGATGAGAATATATCTGTAAATGATATGTTTGCGTTGAAATATCAGGGTATCCGTCCGGCGGTTGGCTATCCGTCCATTCCCGATCAGTCGGTCAACTTGTTATTAAACAGCGGCTTGTTGCAGTCAAAAGAAATAGGCGTGGCTCTTACCGAAAACGGCGTGATGATACCCAATGCTTCGGTAAGCGGCATTATCATATCTCATCCCAAATCAAAGTATTTCAATATCGGTACTATCCTTGAAGACCAATTGGAGGCGTATGCCCTAAGGCGAGGAGTGGACGAGGAACTTATTCGTAAATTTTTAGCAGGGAATTTGATATAAAATTATCTGATATATGAGTGGGAAGTTTTAAGTATTGAGTGATAAGTATTGAGTGTGCAAGCGTGCAAGAGTTCTATTTTACTAGTTTACAAGAAAAAGAAGAATATGAAGAATACTTTACTTAAAGTTGTAGCCGTTATAGCGGTGGTATTGGTGGTGGCGTTTTTGTTCAGAGGAAATATATACCGTATGGCGGTAAAATATGAAGACGACGGCAACCGGAAGTCGTATGACATAAAGGATGACAATTTGGCTAAATATATAAACCAAAGTCTTCCGAATGACGAATCTTTGGATACGACTATCGATATTGACCGGATTATTGATTTGTCGCAGGAGATAACCACCAAAACGCTTGACTTCTCATTGGAGGCAAAGGATAGCGACCCTCAAAAGTTGATAGCTACGCCGGAAGCAAATTGCGTGGGTTATGCGGCATTTATGGCGGCAGTCGGTAACTATCTGATAAACAGGTTTGGCTTGAATAAAGACTGGGAAGCAAAACCGAAAAAGGGCAAACTCTATCTTTTGGGGAAAGACATGCATAAAAAAGCAAAGGATGGCTGGTTTAAGGATCATGATTTTGTGGTCTTTAGGAATAAGAACACCAAAGAGGAGATATACGCCGACCCTACTGTTTATGAATATTTTGGTGTAAAACGTGTCGACAAATATATAAAGTGACTTTCTATTTTGATCACTGCCAAACAAATAAAGGATTACGCGTATAGCCTTGGTTTCGACGCCTGCGGCATCTGCAAAGCCGAGCTTGTTAACATTGAAGAGCAACAACATTTCAATGAATGGATCGGTCGTTTGTTTCATGCCGATATGGATTATATGGCGCGAAACACGGAAAAACGATACAATCCGGCTTTGCTGGTTGAGAACGCCCGCTCTGTTATTTGTGTCGCCCTCAACTATTATCCCCATACAAAGCAAGCGGAAGAATATCCTCAGTTTGCTTATTACGCGTATGGTAAAGATTATCATGATGTGATCAAGACGAAGTTACGGCAGCTCTTTGAATTGATAAAATCGGAGGAACCATCATTGGACGGCAGGGCATTTGTCGATACCGCTCCCGTTTTAGAACACTATTGGGCGGCAAAGGCGGGTTTGGGTTTTATAGGTAAAAACTCTTTACTGATTGTTCCGAAGAAAGGTTCTTATTTTTTTCTGGGGGAACTGGTTGTTAATTTGGAATTGGAATATGACACACCCTTGCGGCTTTCATGCGGCAACTGTACACGATGTATGGACGTGTGTCCGACAAAGGCGATTGTCCGACCTAAAGTGGTGGATGCAAACAGATGTATTTCGTACCAGACAATAGAGAACAAGGGTGAAATAAAGGAGGATATTGTATCTACGCTGAATAATAGACTTTACGGTTGCGATATTTGTCAGCAGGTTTGTCCGTGGAACAGATATGCGCGCCCTCATAAAACAGCCGAATTTGATCCGTCGCAGGCATTCTTGGATTTATCATACGAAAAACTGGAAAGTTTGACCGTAGAAGAATATCAGCGAATATTCAAAGGTTCAGCCGTTAAGCGTGCAAAACAGGAAGGTTTGAAAAGAAATTTAAGAGCCTTAAAACTCAGTAAAGAACACGATTAAGAAAGTTCGCTAACGCTCTTTATTACAACACTCTACAATATATCCATTTTCGGCACGTTTGTAAACTATAATTCTCGTAACTTGAAACTCGTGACTGCCCGAAGGGCATAGTCATTTTGTAACTAAAAAATTAAAGATATAATGAAGAATATTAGATATATATTGACAATCGGACTAATCATCCTTCTCGTTTCATGTAGTAGCGATGATGACTGGAATACGATTCCTGCCGAACCGGTACATTTTGAGATTAATCTGATAAAGTCGCCTGACAAGAATCTAAGGACGCCCAATAATGTTGAGATATTTACCCGGCAACGATTATCAACCGACAGGATTGGTTTTTCCGGTCTGCTGGTTATTTGCAGCGCTGTTCCTATTACAAGCAACATTTATGAACTGTATGCTTACGACCTGTGCTGTCCGTATGAAAAACAGCGACAGATAATAGTTTCGAATCAAGGAGACGGAACAGCCAAATGTCCGCAATGCGGAAGTATCTTCGAGATACTAAATGGCACAGGCAGAGTGAAATCAGGTCCCTCAAAAGATATGATGCAAAAATATACGGCACAGTTTCTTAATTCGGGAGAGGGGATCTTTATTATCAGCCGTAGAAAAAATTAATCAAGATAAGCTTTGTAGAAAGGAAAACATTTTTTACATTTGCACTCGCTAAACGGGAAAGCGACCGAAGTGTCGGTCTTCAAAGGTTTCCAAGCAACAAACGCGAAAGTAGCTCAGTTGGTAGAGCACGACCTTGCCAAGGTCGGGGTCGCGGGTTCGAGTCCCGTCTTTCGCTCAGACGTCATTGCGGGCTTGCCCCGCAATCCCCTCATAATTAAATATTTATTCGTATGAAAAAAATGGTATCAAGTTTAATGGCAATGTTTTGCCTCTCGTCGGTGGTCGCACAGACCTCGACATCAACGATTTATGACTTCACGGTGAAGAGCATCGTGGGGCAGGATTTTTCTTTGGCTTCGCTCAGAGGGAAAAAAGTGATGATTGTGAATGTGGCTTCCAAATGCGGATTGACGCCACAGTACAAGCAATTGGAGGCTCTTTATACGAAGTATAAAGACGAAAATTTTGTGATTGTGGGCTTTCCTGCCAACAATTTTAACGAACAGGAGCCGGGCAGCAACGAGGAAATTCTGGAATTTTGCACCGC
>JAISKQ010000224.1 GCA_031260865.1 Prevotella sp. | reverse complement strand
TTGCAACTGGCTATATGTCTTTGACGAACGCGTGGAGCCTTTGTTTACAATGTATCTGTAACCGTCTTGATAAGTTCTTAAATTTTTTTCAAATACACTTGTTATTTTCATTTTGTTATATTATTAAATGCTATTAAAGCAAATTAAATGTCGTGACTTCGACAGGCGCGGTAAAAACGACTAATGTTATCGCCCCTAATTCACATTATTATACGAGTCGGAATAATGGTATTTCATCTCCAACCTGAAAAGTTCGTCTTTTGAATTTGGATTGATATTCATCTCGTCCACTATCACATACCTGTTTGTGGATAATTCGTAAACCGCTTTTGACGCGCTAAGCTCTTTCAGCCAATCACATACCTCTTTTGCCACAGGCATGGTTTGCACCGAGAATTGTTCCGTGACGCTTTTGCTGTAAACGGATTCCAATTCACGTTCTTCTTTTCCATCGATTTTCCGGATATGATCGGGGGTATGCGTTTTGAATATTGTATTCGCGTTCGTTTTAAACTCCGTTTGCGCCGTTCCGGGAAAATTAAAACTGCTCCATCCTCCCAGCCGGTTCAGGAAAGCGAAATCTTTCACACGGTGCAAACATTCGGGCAAGATATTGAATACCAGCTGTTCGCTGATTTCGACAGGATCAGATTTAGCATAACGGCAAGCTAAAAAGGCTTCGACTTTCCCCGCGTTCGGGTATTTCTCCATCACCTTGTTTATGTTCAACTTAACCGTATTTATCATGTAAAACCGCGTCCTTGGCATGAAGTGGTCTTGTTCCGCGGCGATAAACCGACCCGATTGCGTATATAGCTTAAAGACAATCCCCAATTCGTATTCTTTATTGAGGTTCGCGTGATGTTCGGCATCCGACAGGATGAAGTTGAAATACTGGGTTTGTCCCTTGATATGAAAAAAAGCCGGTTGGTTGGTAAGCGGTTTCACTCTTTTCATGTCTTCCGGAGCTTTGCCTATCTCCTGTGTGTCAAACACATATTCCGACAAGTTGTTTTCCTCCAAGGCGCGCTTATAGCCTGCCACGGTGTATAATACAGGCGAATAATAGAATAGCGAGTCGTCATAATAGTTTTTATCCGCGATAAGGCGTTTGGCGGCAAACCTGAAATCATTGATTGTCCCTGTATCTGTCCAGCCTTCCCGGTCAAGAAAACCGGAAGGAATTTTATTCTTTTCCAGTATATTCACATTGAACCAAACCGGAGTGTTGGTATAGGCTTTTGTCAGGGTCATTATCGGCGAACCCATATTTTCGATGGGACTATCGTCTTCGCCGAGAAACACGCCTGTGCCTTTGTATAACTCCAACTGTATTTCGACAGGATTGTAGCCTTCGCATATAGAGTCGCTATCGTCGGCGTCCCCGTCGCTCCATGTGACCTCTATATATTTTTCATATAGCCAATCGTCCGCGGCAAGCATTTCGAACGCATAATCATTGCCCCTGCCTTTAGCCCGCAACTTGATTACCGTCCCGCAACTTATATTTCCTTCATCATCCGCTACCGGCGGGTAATATATATCAAATTTATTTCCGATAAAGGAATTACGTTGAAGGGCGTTTTTCAGGGCTTCGGCTATTTTATTCAAACTCCATCCGGGACCTGCCGCCGGCGAAGCGGGTCCCACATAATAAACGCCGCCGCCGATGTTATTTATATTGGTCGTCGCCTCAAACACATGGCTCTCGCCACTCTTCGATTCCACGATGGTAAACTTCGTGAAATTTTCCAACTGCTGATCCGTAAGGTTATAGATAAACCCTTTATCAATAACTTCTATGGTGACTTCCGCCCGTTTATTCCCTTCGGTCGTCTTACTCGCGAATTCTATATAATTCGGATTCCCCGCTAAGGAGACTTTGGCGGGAGTTGCTGTTTCTCGCGCTATTTCAAGCCCTTTTATAAAATATCCCATTCGTTAAAACATTTATTTAGTTCATCAATCATTGCTTCAAATAGTTTGGCATACCATTCGGTCGCAAACTTCTTTTCTATTTGTTCCGCCAAGCTTGCCAAAACAGGGCGTCCTTTGTGTCCGTCGCGCCATATAGCACGCGCTATCAGGAACAGCGTGCCATTGTCGGCAGGTATATTCCGGGCTAAAGCCCAATCGCGCAGCTTATCCTGCGGCGGAAAATTTCCGGTCGCAGGCGGACGGTCTTTTTCGAGATACGTGAGATAATCGTCGTAGAGCAGCTTGATCACGATATTATCGCCTGTCTCCACTTTCAACTTTATATCATCAGCCTTATCTTTCAATGTGTTTTTGCCTGTCTTGTCATTCCTGCCTGTCTTATCATCTTCCAGAATGGCTTTAAAAAGCGCCAAGGCTTCATTGGCTATTTGTTTCACAACCTGTTGCACGGTATCGTTCATTTCCTTATTTTTAGGTTAATTCTTTTTTTGAGGTGCTATGAAAAATAACGACTTTTGCAATGTAGAATATAAATTGAGTTTTATGGGGAGAAAAAAGATAGCGAAGCCAAGTGCAGAGAGTTTGCTGGAG
>JAISKQ010000139.1 GCA_031260865.1 Prevotella sp. | reverse complement strand
TTTTATATTTGTTTTCATGTCATTACTATTTTAAATGTTACCATCCGGGATTTTGAACCAACGTATTATTCGACGAATTTATCTCAGATTGAGGTATCGCGCTAAAATACATTCTTGGCGTATCGAAAAAGTGTTGTTCGATAGGTTGGATAGACCATGTGTAGAAATCACCGGCTTTCACCCAAACGGCGGCGCTAGTCCACACTCCATTGAGTTTCTCATATAGCTTGCGGCGTTTCAGGTCAAAGAAGCGGTTACCGCACTCATTGGCAAATTCAATACGTCTTTCGTTTATGATAAGGCTTAGCATATCTTCTTTGTTCAGGTTCGCGGGGATTCCGTATCTCTTGTCATTCCCCGGATCTATTCCGGCTCTGTCCCTAAGTTCAAACAATTGTTGTTCTATTTTCGCCCGGTTCTTATTAACATCAATCTCGGTAAGAGCCTCCGCGTACATGAGCATTATATCCGCGTAACGGATAAAACTTAGTCCCTGAGCTTCGGAGTTTGTCGTTCCCCCAAGTTGTTCCTCACGACAACATTTTCTAAAGAAATATCCTGTTGACGTAATCGCCGCGTCTTCGCTCAACTGACCCAATTCATTCTTATATATCTCCACGGGTTCCTGCACTCCGTTAAGAGTCTTAATCCATGTGGCTCCATGATAGATAATAGTATATCCTAATCGCGGATCTCGGTTGTCATACGGTTTTTCGGAATTATACAAATCACTTTCGCCAATAGGTTTTCCGTCTTTCGCGGGGAAAGCCTCAGTCAGTTCGTGGTAAGGAACAATTCGATACACGCCGCCTCTCGAACGAGGCATCAGACGATTGTTAGGGAAAGTAAAAGCATTGGTGGTAATCCAAAACCATACTCTCTCTTTGGAAACCCTTGTTGTAGTCGCCTTATAGAATCCATTGCCCGGTCTGGTATCGTTATCCACGACCAATTTGTGCGTGCCTAAAGCCATCATCGCTTCCAAGGTCTTCGCCGCTTTTTCCCAACGTTCCACTTTATAGTCGTCATAACCTACCAGAAGCCTGTTGTCTCCTGATCCCACATTTCCGCCATTGTGCAACGGACTGGCGGCTAATACCTGTAATTTGCCTAACAGACCCAGCGCCGCGCCTTTCGTCGGACGGCCATAATCGATACCGTCTTGTGTCAATGGCAATTCATTAGCGGCGAAGGTAAGCTCATTCTCAAGATACTCAACGACTGTCGCAAATGTAGAGCGAGGTATCTGATGATTTTCAAAAGGATCTAACACTTCATCATACAGAATGGGTACAGCTCCATAAGAACGCAATAGATGGAAGTAATAAAACGCCCTGAGGAAACGAGCTTCACCGACCATACTCCTTTTTCTGGCTTCGGAAAGAGGCGCTTTCTCGTAGTTCTTAATGAAGGTATTGCACCGTTGAATACTCTGATACATTTCTTCCCATGATGTTTTGAAAAGGCTGTAATTGGCATTTATCCCGCCTTGGGTAAAGTCTCCTTTTGTATAAGCAGGGGTAAATTCCGACCGGGCAAAATGCACATGCCGGCTGTTGTCCGTCCCCGCCTCGTAATCTTTATAATCCTGAATCATACTGGAGGCGGTATGAGGAGCCATGGCTATCCGCCCAAGTTGCATATAAAGGGCTGTATGGTACTGCACCGTATAGGCGCTATCGGCAAACACACCTTCTGTGTCGGGATTTTCTTCCCCTTTACTGTCAAGAAATCCTTCGGATGTCTCGGTACAACTAATTAGGAGAAAAGCTGTACAAATGAGACTAAGTAATATATTTTTTTTCATAAACTTCATTTTTAAAATACGATTTGACAACCCATGTTATAAATACGCTGCTGAGGATATGTATCCATTGGCCCAACGCTATAAGAAAGGTATGAACTCGATGTGCGCGAACTTTCCGGGTCAACTTGATAATCTCCCAAAGCAGAGATTGTAAGTATATTCTGAGCCGAACCATAAACACGTACCGACTTAACGCCTATTTTTTTGAACCATTTTTTAGGCAAGTTATATCCTAATTCCATATTCTTCCATCTCAAATAATCGGCGGAACGTAACCAGAAAGTCGATTGATTTGCATTCGCGCCATTACTATCGCCAAGAATCGGATAGCTTGCGTTTTTATTCATTTCGGTCAATTGCACAGGGTCTGTAACCAAATTGCCCTGAGAGTCATACTGCGTCCAGCGTCCTCTGTGGATCGGAGACGGGCGTCCGTTGGTACCTCCTATCTGAAGCATGCCTTGCACCGACAGATAAGCTCCCGCCGCCCCTTGGAACAAGGTTGAAAAATCGAAATTCTTATATGAGAATCCCAAAGAGAAACCGAAATTGAAGTTAGGACGGGAATTCCCGATTTCAACCTCGTCATATTGATCGATAACACCATCCGGAACACCGTTAGGACCGCTAATATCCTTGTACTTCAGATCGCCGGGTTTTACGCCTCGGGTTTCGTATGGTGAGTTGTTTATTTCGTCCCAAGTGTTATAAAAACCATCGGCGACATAACCGAATATAGCGCCTATCGCCCGACCTGTCGACATACCCAAGGTATATACGCTGGGAGCTTCATCCATGTCTATTATCTTATTCTTCGCGTATGAGAATGTACCTTTGGCGAAGTAAGAAAAGTCTTTACCTATTTTATCATTCCATGATACTTCACCATCCCAGCCTTTATTTTCAGTCCTTCCGATGTTCATCATAGGCAATACGCTTTTCTTATAACCGGCATATATAACCATCGAGCTGCGTTTACCCAAAATGTCCGATCTCCTGTTGTAAAAATAATCGGCGGTTATACCTAAACGGCTATCCAACATCTTTAAATCGACTCCGACATTAAATTTCTTTTCCGATTCCCATTTCACATTTTGGTTCGCTAAACTTTTCAGGCTTATAGCGACTGTCTTTTTAGGATCTTCACCAAAAAAATAGTCCATATCCGTATTATAAGCTTCAATGTACGAATATCCGGAAATAGCATCGGACCCACTGAGACCATAAGATCCCCGAAGTTTCAACATATTAATTTTCGCTTTTCCGAACGCTTCTTTCATGTAAGGTTCTTCCGCTAAATTCCAGCCAACCGACGCGGCGGGAAAAAAGTCGTATCTGTTATTCTTCGCGAATCTGTCGGAACCATTATACGCGCCGCTTAATTCGAGGATATAACGCGAGTTGTAATCGTAGCTCAAACGACCGGAATAGCTGATAGAGTTATCCGGGGTATTGGCTCCTGTCCGGTTTGAATACCAGTTGCCCAAAAGAAGAGCGCCGATAGAGTGAAGCCCGAACTTGCGATTATAGATAAGGTCGAAACGGGTGTTGATTTTAACGAAAGGACTGTTGTTTACAGCTTCAATTTTCATTGGAGCCAATACATATTGGTCTGCGATAATCGGCTTGTAAAATTCCTCCACGTCATCATAGAAAAAATCAAGAAATTCGCTTCGGGTCAAGTTTCTCTTCCATCCCCACGTGTTTGTCAAGGCTAATAGCCCTCTCGCTTTCAATCCCTTGGTGATGAAATCCAGTTTATGTTCCAATGTAATGTTTCCATTTACATTATTCTTAAATTCCCTTGAATACCCTCCTTGCGCGAGTAGAGCCAACGGATTGACCGACTTGCCGGATCGACCTCCGAAACTTCCGTCGGGATTATAAGCCGGATAGTTCCATGGAGTGAAACGTCCCCCTAATATACGGCGGAAGATACTGAATGTTCCCTCTTCGCGGGGATTAGGCAAATGGGGTTCGTTAATCTCGGAAAGGATACCGTTCGCGTTCAATTTGAGCGTAAAGTCTTTTGTTATTTTAAAGTCAAAATTTGAACGGAGGTTATATCTTTTCTGGTAATAATCGTTATTGAAATCGCCCTGGGTTTTCTTTATATCGTTGAAAATACCACCCTGGTCTAAATAACCCAGCGAGACGAAATAGCTAACCTTGTCTGTACCTCCCTGTACGTCAAGCGTATACTGTTGTTGCAGCGATGTATTTTTGTACAAAAGGTCGTACCAGTCCACGTTCGGATAACGATATGGCATATCTCCCGTCCGGAAGTGTTCCAAAGCGTCATCGCTATACAAGTTTGTATCATCCAAAGCCGTTTCATTACCATCGTTTCTCAACAATTCCCGGATCAGGGATAAACTTTCGTAAGAGTTCAGGAATTTATTCTTATAAGTAGGTTGTTGCAATCCGACATCTGCCCTGAAGGTTACTTTAGCAGGTCCTTCACTCCCTCTTCGGGTCGTCACCAAGATAACGCCGTTCGCGCCTTTGATACCAAAAATGGCTGTACTACCGGCGTCTTTGAGAACGCTTACCGATTCTATTTCGTTGGTGGACAGTTGCGAAAGCGTCGTCATATCCGATTCGATGTCGTCTATCAATATCAGCGGGCTTGTACCTCCTTCATAAGTAGAGATACCGCGAATAAACATCTCTCCGCCGTCTTTTCCCGGCTGACCGCTACCTTGTATCTGAAACAGACCCGGTAACCGTCCTGCCAAAGCGCCCTGCACCGACGCGGAAGGGCTTTGCCTGAGGACTGTGCCCGAAGCCTGGCTGATGGCGGCGACGTTGGAAATCCTCGATTTCGTACCGAATCCCATTCTCACTATCTCTACCTCTCCAAGCATATTCGCGTCGCTTTCGAGTGTGATATTCATATTAGGCGACGCCGCTAAAGTCTTGGATAAATATCCGATATAGCTGATTGTAACCTGTGATTTGTTTGACTTCACTGTTATGGTAAAGTCGCCGTCAACCCCTGTCATCACTCCGTTGGTAGGATTGCCGACCTCAATGACAGTGGCTCCGATCAAAGTCTCTCCGTCGGAGTCTTTCACAACTCCTGACACAGCTACCTGCGCTGTTAAGCAAAGAGGAAAAAATGCTAGCAATAATATTATTATAATATTTTTCATATTCTGCGTATTAATGTATTTTAATAATTCCATCCGGGGTTTTGGACTAATTTACTGTTACTTGTAAACTCAGTTCGAGGTATTGGATACCAATACATTTTAGGCTCAAAGGTTGATCGACGCACATCCACATATTTATAGTTGAAAGAATCGTCGGCTTGTTTTGTAATCACTACCCCTTTCACCGGTTTTGTCATCACGTCTTCCGCTATTTTCCAGCGGCGGATGTCCCAAAAACGATGGTCTTCGAAGGCTAATTCTATTCTTCTTTCGTTTCTTATTATTTTTCGCATCGTCTGTTTGTCGTATGTATCAGGTAAGCCGTAACGTCCATCCGCACCGGCGTTAATGTTCGCCCTTTTCCGTATTTTTATCAGGCAACCTTCTATCTCGGCTTTGTTCGCCAAGGGATCTATTTCGTTGAGCGCTTCGGCATAGTTCAATAATATTTCGGCGTATCTGATCATCAGGTAATGATGAGGAACCGATCCGAAATTCGTTTTACTTTCCGCCATGCCCAAAAATTTTCTCAGATAATAACCTGTCTGGGTATAGAACAATCCCGGACGGTATGCTCTATCCTTTCCACCTTCAAACGTTTCCACATTTCTGCTCAACCATCGCGAGCCATTGTAGAATATTGTATATTGCAAGCGGGGATCCCTGTTTTGGTATGGGTATTGAGGATTATAATTCGATCCTTCGTCCCCTATCATTTTTCCGTCTATCGTCAAAAACGCGTCCACAAGGTTTTGGCTTGGGCTGGTCAATCCCAAACATTTTACCGTCCCGTTGTAATATCCCGAAGGACTATTCTTTGTCTCGATTGTCGAATTCGCCCCAAATTCTCTGACCATGATTATCTCTTTGGAAGGGAAGCTCTCTTTTTCAGCAAACAATTTCAAGAAATCGGGATGCAGATCATATACATTCAAGTCGATTACCGCTTTTGCCGCGGCGGCTGCTTCTTCCCATTTATCAATATCCCCGCTTTCGTTATAGAGAGGACTCGCCAGATATAATTTCAGTCTTGACAGCAAGCCTAAAGCCGTGCCTTTATTAAAACGTCCGTAGATACCTGTATTGTCTGAGGCAGCCGTTGATTGCGCTTCGTACAAGTCATTAAAACAGGATGTAGGCACATCGGGACTGAGTTCATCCAAGATAAATTTCACACAGTCTTCCCTTGAACTTCTTGGTATATTAAGGTCGCTATCCAAGTCGAAAACCTGATCGTAAACGATTGGTACTCCTCCCCATCTTTTCACCAATTCAAAATAAAAATAAGCCTTTAACGCTCTCGCTTCCGCTTTCATCTTCACTACCTGATCGGCAGGTAATTTCGTCGAAGTAGGATAGCCTTCTATCTTTTGTAAGAAAAGGTTAGCCCTGCGGATTCCGGTATAGCACCTCTTCCAAGCATCGCCGTCAAGGCTGGCTACATTCTCCGCGGAAAGACTTCCGTTCCTGTAATTTTCCAAACTGCCGGCGCCCCCCTTGTCTTTGGTAGCTACTCCGTCATCGGTGGCGGCGTCTAAGTAAGAATCCTGAAACCGAATATGTAAAGTGGGAAGGCTATTGTATATGGCGTTAAACATGTTTTTCATATTCTTAGCCGTAGAATCTTTTGGGTCCAAGGCTACATCCTCGGTATTCCAATCATAAGGCTCCGACTCGAACGTATTGCACGAGGAGACAAACGCAAAGCTTGTGACACAGAGTCCCAGAACTATTTTATTTATTATACTTTTCATTTTTATACTTTTTAGAATTGAATGTTTAATCCAAAATTGAAGGCTTTTGTATTCGGTATCGTTCCCGCCATCAAATCCAATAATTCAGGGTCTCTATCTTTAATTCCGGTAATAGTCACCATATTGTAAGCATTCGCGAATACCTTCACTCCGGATAAACGTGCAACTGAAATCCATTTGTGAGGCAGGGAGTACGCCAATTCTATATTCTTCAACCGTAAGAAAGACCCGTTCTTGAGCCAGAAAGTAGAAGTCCTTTCATTGTAAGGATTAGCGGTAGCCGATAGTCTCGGATATTTCGCGTTAGGATTATTCTCAGTCCACCTGTCGAGGTGTTCCGCCAATGCCTGTCCATAACCGCCTTGGGCGTTTATTCCGAATGGCGTGTCTCGTACCGTTACGCTTCTGTTGGCTATACCTGACCATTGAGTACTCAGGCTCAAGCCTTTCCATTCCGCTCCCAGATAGACGCCGTATTCGACGCGGGGAGCTTTTGTTCCTATGGCTTTAATATCTTTTCCGTCAATGATGTTATCTCCATTAAGATCCCTGTATTTCAAATCTCCCGGAACCGGCGTGTAACCTTCTATTTTTGTGGTTTGTAAATACTGGTCTATTTCCTGTTGGCTTTGGAAGAAACCATCCGCCACATATCCGAATACCATATTGTTGGGTCTTCCTACCCGTTCCATATACGTTTCGGGATACATCAAACCGGCGTCAGCCAGTTTCTTTGTCCAATATACCGTCGCGTTCGCATTCGCGCTCACGGTAACGTCTCCGAATTTATTATTGTATGCCAAGTCCAATTCCAAGCCGTTTTGTCTGTACTTCCC
>JAISKQ010000252.1 GCA_031260865.1 Prevotella sp. | reverse complement strand
TATTCAGTTGCCGCAATCGCTCGCTTTGAGAAAGTCCTTGCCTAATTAATAATGCGTTGATACTTTCCATATTCGACAAAACGACTAATTGCTCTAATGAGGCAATGTCGCGGATATTGCCTTTACTATCGGGATTTTCGCTACGCCATTGTGCTGCTGTCTTGCCAAATAATGCTACATTTAACAGATCGGCTTCGTTGGCATAAATATATGAAGCTTGCTCTTTGGTAACAACAGCAGGAATAATCTGTTCCTTAATGGCATCGGTGTGAATACGGTAATTGATTTTGGAGAGCGTGCGCTGCAAATTCCATTCCAAGGATAGACGTTGATTTTCGTCTTGCTTGAGACGGTCAAATTCGCTTATCAGGTAGTACTTGAACTCAGGGCTAAGCCACGAAGCAAATTCAAATGCAATATTGCGGTGTGCAAATGTACCACCACCATAACGTCCTGACTTTGATATAATACCTATTGCATTTGTTTTTTCAATCCATTGTTTTGGCGAAAGAGCAAAACCTGTTTCGGTCATCATCATTTTAACCTCACGGAATCCCGTTAGGTTAAAATCAGAATTATTCATTCTTTCCCATATCCCCATAAAATTAACTGAGAATACGGTACTCATCCAATGTGAAATTACTACGGCGGGAATTTCTCTATTTTTGAATTTAGCCATATCGGTCAACGAAATATATTTGTCTTCACGTTGCGAGTAGAGAGATATTTCCGTTCCCTGTACAAGAATTGTATCTTTTTTATTCATAGCAAATTATATTTCAATCTTTTACATTAGACCTTTTAAAAGCAAACCGCCACACCTAAATTTACCGCACTATTTCCAAAATCTTCACTTACTCTGCCGCTTATGGAGTATGGCGTATAATGATATTCCAGATAAAGCCCTACTTTTTTATATCGGAGATTAACACCACCGAAAACATCCAAAGTCTCGAAACTATACCATTTATCTTCATCATCATAATAGTACTCTTTATCCAAATTCGTCTGTACAGAAATAAAGCCTGCCCCGGCATAAGTAGTCCAGTACACATTTTTAGCGACTTCTTGTTGATAACGAAAACGCGCGTTCACATTTGCCACAATATTCGCTTTTGCCGCCTCAGTCCAATTAGAGCGACTATAATCAAACAATTGCCTATTGATAGGAAATGCAATTTGAAAACCAATATCAACAGCCATCGTTTTCTTTACAGGATAGCCAAAATAAGCGCCGATTGAAGGCGCAATTTCATAAGCATTTCTTAAATTCCCGATAGGAAACCAATTTCCCGCGCGGACTTCTATAAGATTTATAAAAGATCCTTTTTCCCTGTCTTCATACCGAGGTATATCGAACGGGTTAGACGCCGATTCGGGTAACACAGGTATGCTTATCACTTCCTGCAAAAGCGGAGCCAGCTCATAATCATTCCTGTTATACGCATAGTTACTAAGCACACAACTTACATATCGTCCTCTGACTTCCTGCGCTATATAATAAACCACCAACGGATATGTTCTCTCTCCGAACTCCGACTCTTGTCTGTACACTACACGATGGGCAAGAGAAGGAATATCCTCGAATATAACGTCTATGTCATCTTCTGCCAATATGCTTAAATTATCCTTCACATTGGAGTCGATATGTGTATTAATATCCCGATTGGCGCTCTCGAAAGTAGGAAACTCCGACCAACTCATCTGTCCGCCATTGCAATTTACATTATGCGGACTTATCCGGTTACAAGCCGAACCAAGATCTATTTTCCGTCCCGCGAATGAAATGGAGTTCGCTGTTTGTTCGTCGGAAATATAATACGCAAGTCCGTTGTCAAGATATACTTTAACGACTTCCTGTTCCAATACAGTATCACGCGGGTTAAGCGTTTGGAATAAAATAACCCCCACTTCGGTATCCGATTTACCCAATAGATAACATACCTGATTCATCTTTACTTTCGACCCGTTTCTCCCCACCGATTCGGCTTCTATAATATTATTCGCCTTCGAAATATTCGGGTCGGAATATTCGGACAAAACAGCTTCCATATTATATTTCTTCTTTATGGAACTGATTGTCTTTTCGTTATTCACTTGTCCTTTGACGGTGGTAACAAAAATATCGTATCCGCTTAATTCCAACATCACTTCACCTTTCTCATTTCTTAACCCCTGCATGCCTGCAAGATCGTACTGCTGAGAGAACAGAGAAGCCGTGAACAGCATAAAAAGACCGAGTGACAGAATGTGTTTCATAATCATAGTTTCTAATTATATTCAAAAATAGTTTTTCAGATAAACACAAAGTTAATATATTTTGGCTTAAACTTAAATCCTTAATAAAACTCTTAATCCGTATACTTCACATCAAAATCCCAACGCCACTGATCGAAATAGATATTTCCTCCGCGCCATTCCAATTCGCCTCGCTGAAAATCAACGGTTTCGCTTCGCGGATATATCTTCGCTGGAAACAGGGCTTGAGAATAATCATCGTTCACTATCCACCGGTAAGCATCTATCCCGTTCAAGTAGAAATACGCCACATCTTCCCCTAAATCGAAACTTCGCCTGCCAAACGACTGATCGACAGGAATCCATCCTATTCCCTCAAAATAGACTTCCGCCCAGTCGTGCAGGTTCAACCCGCCGGGATGCATCATAAACCCGCTTTGCCATTTGGCAGGAACGCCGTTATACCTCGCCAATGTGATAAATAACAATGCCACCTGCCCACAATCGCCATGCTTGTTCTCTATCACATATTCGGGAATATTTTGCAGGGTGGAATACTCCCGTGCTCCCGCCCAAGGATAGTTGTCGTTGATATAATCAAATATCTTCCGTATTTTCAGGTAAGGATTGGTTTCATTCCCTACTATTTGCTTCGATAGTTCTTTTATCATGTCGGTAAAGAGGACATGCGATTCGCGTTCGGCGGTATATTTTTTATAGACTTCACTATCTGTATCGTATGCCTTCAATTGCTTGTTTTTCAGGTCGAACCATTCCGCCGCGGATGTGTAAGAGAATTGTAGCGAAAATACCATCGGTTTATCCTTTTCGGCTGTTTTCTCCATATAGATGGAGCGGTGAGCGTAATCTTCGGGTGAAATAACATAATTTGACACCCCACCCGTGGATATTAATTTCACATTTCCTTGCCGACGGTTATCTTCACGCGGATAAGGAAGCCAGCAACGTACCACTTCCCCGGCAGGTACTACATTCGGCTCAAGGGTGACCTCATACGTCACTTCCATCCGTACAGGGGACGTCTGTGTCTGAACATTCTTTTTAAGCTCATTCACGACAGACGGCAGATGAGTCTCCAGCACTTCCTGAACTTTGTCTTTCGGTATTCCATCTACTTCCAATTTCCTCTTTATCGCATCCTTATTTATCCTGAAAAGATTGGACGCCGCCCTGCTGAAATATTTTTTCTCTCCGTTAAGAATCATCGCCTCAAGCGATTTCTCGGCTTCCCATGCCGCTAATGCTTTATCATCAACGCCAGGGTAATACTTATTGATGTACTTAACCACATCCGCCTTGTTTGCCGAAAAATCAACCGCAATCCTATCCAAAATATCTTTCCGAAAATTCAGATTATAGACTTCTTCCGGCGAAAGGTTATGTTGAGCAATGTAAAGATCAATCAGTTTCTTTGCCTTTTGGTAATTTCCCGTACGAACCTCATCTTTTATTTCCAAAAGATTCACTTGTTGCGCCTGCATAAGAACAGAAAGAAACAGAAAGAGAATAAAGATAAACCGTGTTTTCATATGATAATAATTTTGATTTTAGTTGCCATATGGAACTCGCATGATTTTTATTATCATGGACTTTGGTGATTTGACAAAAATCATGCTTCGTTTCATA